>DYKK01000326.1 GCA_020722625.1 Anaeromyxobacter dehalogenans | reverse complement strand
GAGCAGTGCTCGCGTCTCCAGGGGAACCACCCGGAAGAACAGCGAAGAATTGCGGGCCTGCGGGCATTTGACGCCCTGGTCGGGCTCCCCTATCATCCGCCCGTTCTTCGCCCCCGCAGTGTCTGGGGAGGGCCTGGATGTCCGGTCGGCGATGGGTGGTTCCCGCGGTCCTGTTCGCGGGGAGCGCGGTGGTCCTCGGCCTGGTCTCGTGGGACCGTATCCTCGGGCCCTCGCCCCACTTCCACTTCCTGGACCTCGCGAACTCCTTCCTGCACGGGCGGCTCGACACCGACACCCCGAAGCGGACGCGCGGAACCCGGCCGCGTCGGGAGGACGCGAGGGGCTTGCAGGACGCGGTGAACCGCCACCTGACCGGTCCGGACGGCCAGACGGTCGGGTGGAACGACTGGGCGAGCATCCATGTCATCACCCTGACGGACGGGACCGTGGTCCGGGGGGTCTTTCCGTGGTCGGACGCGCAGACGGACCAGCGCAACCGGTTCCGGACCCTGGACGGCGAGGAGCGGGTCATTGACCGGAACCTCGACATCCGGCGGGGGTGCGAGGCGGCGGGGGGCGTCTGCGATGAAGTGAAATATTACGTATCATTTCCACCATTCCCGGCCGTGGCGATGATGCCGTTGTTCCTGGTCTTCGGGTACGACACGAACGACGTGCTGTTCACGGTCCTGAACGCCGCGGCCAACGCGTTGATCCTCTTTTTGCTGCTCGAGGCCCTGCGCGTGCGCGGCCTGTCGGGACGCCCCCCGCGCGAGAACCTGCTCCTCGCGCTCCTCTTCACCTTCGGGACCGTCCAGTTCTTCAGTTCGGTCCGGGGAGAGGTCTGGTTCACGGCCCTGATCCTGGGCGTGACCCTGAACCTGCTGTTCCTGATGGCGGCCGTGGAGGCCCGGCACCCGTTCCTGGCCGGGGTTGCGCTCGCGTGCGGGATGGCCACGCGGACGCCGCTCGCCTTCGCGGCGGTCTTCTTCGCGCTCGAGATGCTCCGGGACGGGGAACGCCTGCGGTGGCCGGGGTGGGGGAGGGTGCTGCGCACGGGGACCGCCTTCGCCGCGCCGGTCCTGGGGGTCGGGGCCGCGCTCATGGCGTACAACCTTGCGCGCTTCGGCTCTCCGTTCGAGTTCGGTCACACCTTCCTGGCCGGGGGCACCAGGCCCTCCATCCGGGAGCACGGCCTGTTCTCGTTCTGGTTCCTGAAGAACAACCTCGCGGCCGCGCTGACGAACCCGCCGGTCCTGGACTCGTTCCCGCCGTTCCTGCACATCACCCGGCACGGCCTGTCTCTGTTCTTCTGCACGCCGGCCCTGCTGGCCGTGTTCTGGCCGCGCCGCTGGACCGCCTTCGCCCGGAACCTCGCGGTCACGGCCGCGATCGTCGCGGTCCCGAGCCTGTTTTACCAGAACACCGGCTGGGCCCAGTTCGGCTACCGGTTCGCGCTGGACTACCTGCCCTACCTGTTCGTGCTCCTCGCGGTGTGCGCTCGGCCGTTCACGAAGGTGTTCTACGTGGCGGTCGCCGTGTCGTTCGCGATGAACCTGCTCGGGGCCGTCACCTTTGACCGGATGCCCCAGTTTTACTACGACTGACCCGCCGTCCCCGCGAGTGGTCCCCGCGGGGCGGGACAAGATATAAGATGGTTCGGCGCACAGGGCGGGCGACCGCGAAAGGAGGTGCCATGACCCGGAAGGCGGCGTGGATGGCCTGGTTTCTTGGGGGCGTGGTGGGCCTGACGGCGAATCGGGCCGGGGCGCGTCCGGTCACGATCGAGGACGTGATGCGGATGCGCGTGATCACCGGCCTGCAACCCGTGCCCGGGAGCGCGGACCTGGTCTTGCAGGTCCAGGAGTGGGACGGAGGGCCGCGGTTTCAGAAGGACCTGTGGCTCGTGCGGCCCGGGGTGACCCCCCGCCGGCTGACCGCGGGCGGGCGGACCGGCGGGGCCTTCGCGGTGAGCCCGGACGGGCGCCGGGTCGTGTTCGCGGGGGAGCGGGAAGGCAAGAAGGGGCTGTACGCGCTGCCCCTGGACGGGGGCGAGGCGGTCCTGGTCGCCGAGACGCCGGTCGAGGCCGAGAACCTGCGATTCGCCGGACCGCGCATCTGGTTCACGGCCTCGGTCTTCCCGGACTGCGGGGCGGACCTCGCGTGCACCGCGGCCCGCCAGGAGTCCCGTGGGGACGGGGCGTCCGGCCGTCTGTACCGGGACCTCGCCATGCGGCCCTGGAACACGTGGCGCGACGGGACGTGGTCCAACCTGTTCGCCGTGGACCCGGACAGCGGGCGCGTGGAGGCGGTGGCCTCGGGGGAATTCGACGTGCCCCCGTTCCCGTTCGGGGGCGCCTCGGACATCGCGGTGTCGTCGGACGGGGGGCGGGTCGTGTACTCGGCCAAGAAGGGAGTGGACCTGGCCCGCAGCACGAACACGGACCTCTTCCTCGTGGAGAACGGGGTCGAGCGGAACCTGACGGACAACCCGGCGGCGGACCGGGGGCCCGTGTTCTCGCCGGACGGGCGCCGCATCGCGTACCTCGCGCAGGAGGTCCCGGGCTACGAGTCCGACCGGTGGCGGTTGCGGGTCCTGGACCTGGCGACCGGCGATTCGTTCGGGGTCGCGGACTCCCTGGACCTGTGGGTCGAGGAGGTCGTGTGGAGCCCGGACGGGAACCACCTCCTCTTCACCGCGGACGAGCAGGGCTACCTGTTGCTGTACCGGGTGGAGGCGAAGAAGGGGGCGCCGCCGGTCCGCGTGGGTCCCCGGGTCGTGTCGCGGCGGCTTGCGTTCGCGGGCGACGGGAGGCTCGTCCTGACGCGGGAGACCATGACCACGCCCCCGGACGTGTGGGCGATGCGATTCGACAAGCGGGTCCAGGAAGAGCGGCTGACGGACTTGAACGGGGCGGCGCTCGCCGGCCTGGACATGCCGCGGGTCGAGGAGGTCTGGTACGACGGGGCCGAGGTCGCCCCCGGACAGCGCCAGCGGGTGCACGCCTTCGTCGTCAAGCCGGCGGACGCGGGGCCGGACCGGGCCTGTCCACTGGTCGTCCTGATCCATGGGGGGCCTCAGGGGGCCTGGCATTCCAGTATCCACCCGCGCTGGACCCCGCTCGGGCTGGTCGGGCACGGGTTCGCGGTGGCGATGCCCAACATCACGGGAAGCACCGGGTACGGGCAGGCGTTCGTGGCCGCGGTCAGCCGCGACTGGGGCGGGAAGCCGTACGAGGACGTGATGGCCTTCCTGGACTTCGCGGCGACGATCCCCGGGGTGGACGCCTCGCGCGCGTGCGCCATGGGCGGGTCGTACGGTGGGTACCTCGTGAACTGGATCGAGGGCCACACGGACCGGTTTCGCTGCCTGGTCAGCCATGCGGGGCCATATAATCTTGAGTCAAAATATGGTTCCACGGACGAACTGTGGTTTCCGGAGTGGGACATCGGCGGGACCCCCTGGGAGAACCCGGAGGCCTACGCGAGGTGGTCTCCGCACCGGTCCGCGCGGGACTTCAAGACGCCGATGCTCGTGATCCACGGCCAGAACGACTTCCGCGTGCCCGTGGAGCAGGCCCTCGGGATGTTCACGACCCTGAGGCGGCTGGGGGTCGAGGCGCGGTTGCTGTACTACCCGGACGAGGACCACTTCGTGAGCCGGCCGCGCAACCGGGCCCAGTGGTACGCGACCGTCGTGGCGTGGCTGAAACAACACCTGGAGGAGCGGCGCACCCCCGAAGCGCCGGCCGCTGC
>DYKK01000325.1 GCA_020722625.1 Anaeromyxobacter dehalogenans | reverse complement strand
GCTGGGAGATGGGGCCCCGGTCGCGGCTGGCACGAGACCGCGACAGATCAACGTGTTCCGTCGTGCTGCCGAGATCGTGAAGGCGGATCGTGGCGGGAGCGGTCCGCACATCCGGCCCCACCGCCTCAGGGACATGACAGGCGATTCTCCAGCCACCAGGCCACGTAGGCGTGCCCCCCGGTCACCGTCCTCCCCTCCTCGACGTCGATCTTGACCTCCCCGTCGGTGACGATCAGTTCCAGCAGGTGGTACTCGTCCGTCTCGAGATATTTCTTGAAGAGCCCGCAAGGATTCATCGTCAGTTTCTTGTTCGCCCCGCGTCCGGGGAAATAGAACGGCCCGTAGCACTGCCCGGGCTCGCAGTTCTGGGGCCAGTCCAGGAACCACACGTACTGGAGCGTCTCGATGTTGTCGTCCTCGTCCGTCACCGCCCCTTCCACCGAGAACTCCACCGGGTCGCTCGTCAGCACGACCGCCCGGTCGGGCGACGGACTCACCAGGGCCCGATCGATGGTCGGGGCGAATTCGTGTTCGGCCTTCTCGCGGATGTCGGGCGACCATACGCACCCCGCGATTCCAAGGGTCGGGAGCGCGACCGCCCACGCGACGAGCGGCCGGACTCCATGTCCGGCGGCTTGCAAGGCCCGTACCAGGGCCCTGCGATTTCCAACATCACAAGAATACACGTTTCCTGGCTGTTCGCCTCCCGCGTGCGTCCCGTGACGCCCATGCGTTCCGGACTTCCATGTCATGGATCGTCAGACGTCCCGTCCCGCCTCCCGCTCCCGTTCGAGGTACCGGAAGATCGTCCTGGGGTCCACCCCCAGGTCCCGGGCCGCCTTCGTGCGGTTCCCGTGGTTCCGCCGCAGCACGGACAGGACGTAGTCCCTCTCGAAGCGCTCGCGGGCCACGACGAGGGGGACGACCTCCTCCTCCGTGCCGTCCCGCTCGGGGAGGTCGAGGTTCGCCAGGCGGATCTGCGGCCGGTCCGCGAAGAGGACCGCCTTGCGCACGCGGTTCTCGAGTTCCCGGATGTTGCCGGGCCAGCGGTACTTCTTCATCGCCTGCATGGCCTCGGGCGTGAAACCCCGGGCCGGGGACTCGAGTTCCCTCGCGAACCGATTCAGGAAGAACTGGGCCAGAACCTCGACGTCGTCGCCCCGCTCGCGGAGGGGGGGCAGCGTGACCGACACCACGCAGACCCGGTAGAACAGGTCCTCGCGGAAGCGGCCGGCCCGCACCTCGGCCTGCAAGTCCTTGTTCGTGGCGGCCACGATGCGCGCGTCCACGCGCTCCGGGCGGTTGCTCCCGACGCGGCAGACCTGCCCGTCCTGGAGGACCCGCAGGAGTTTCACCTGGAGAGGCATCGGGAGTTCCCCGATCTCGTCCAGGAACAGGGTCCCTCCCGTGGCGGCCTGGAACTTCCCGATGGTCGTGGCCACGGCCCCGGTAAAGGCCCCGCGCACGTGGCCGAACAGCTCGCTCTCGAGGAGGTTTTCGGGGATCGCCCCGCAATTGATCGCCACGAACGGGCCTTCGGAACGGCGACCGCGGGCGTGGATCTCGCGCGCGACCAGTTCCTTGCCGGTGCCGGTCTCGCCCAGGATCAGGACGGGCACGTCCGTCGGAGCCACGCGCCGGATGCGGTTGAAGACCTCCTGCATCCCGGGACAGGACCCGATCAGAGAGCCGAAGCGCGAGGCCTTCAGGTCCTCCTTCAGCCGGGCGTTGTCCCGTTCGAGGGACTCGAGGAACTGGACGTGCTGCACGATCACGGCCGCCTGGGCCGCATAGACCATCAGGGTCTTGAGCATCACGTGGTCGAAGAGGTCCAGGAAGCGGTCCGTCCCGAGGTAGAGGGCGCCCAGGGTCTCGCCGCCGACCTTGAGGGGCACGCACATGACCGAGGCCAGGCGCAGGTTGATCACCGAGGTGCACCCCGAGAACTCCTTGTTGTGGAGCGCGTCAGCAACGAGTTGCGGCTGGCCGTCGGCCAGGGCCTTCTGCACGATGCTCTCCGAGAAGAGGGCCTCGTCCTCGGGGAGGTCCTTGCGGTCCACGTTGCGGGCGACCTTCACCCGGGGTTGGCCCTGTTCCACGAAGATCAGGAGGCCCTTGGACGCCTTGGTGAGGACGAGCGTCTCGTCGAGCAGCACTCCGAGCACGCGGTCGAGGTCGCGGATCTCCATCAGCCGCCGGCTGAAGTCGCACAGGGACTCGAGTTGCGAGAACGCCTGCTTCTCGGACATGTCACGGCCCTCCAGGGGGAGGTCGTCCGAGGCGTAGAGGAGGGTCACCGAGCCCACGCGCAGGACGTCCCACACCTGGAGCCGCGCCCGCTTGACCTTGCGGCCGTTGACCAGGACCTCCGCGTCCCGGTCCAGGGGCATGACGACGTGGACGCTCCCCTCCAGGCGGATCTCGGCGTGCACGGGGCGGATGCCCGCGCCCTGGAGGGGGATGTCGCACGCCTCGTCGCTCCCCACCGTCGTGACCCGGCGGAACAGCGGGTGGCGTCGTGGGGGGCGATCTCCATGAAGCGCTACGATCTGGGCCACCGTTCACCTCCGGTCTGCGTCGTCGCCCTGCCCCGATGGCGCCTCGCGAGCCGTCACCTCGTCATCCGGATGCAGAAGGAGGCGGCCGGTTGCGGAGGCGATCGGGGCGATCCGATCCCGGCGCCCCGCCACGAGACAGGCCCCCCCGGACCCTCCCCTCCCCCGGGAGGTGGCGCGGCCGGGCACGGCACCATCTCGACGGAGCGCGCCTCGGTCTCGAGGTGGAGGGTCGCATCGAGCACGCCCCAGATGGCGAGACCCGCCAGGACCCCGAGGGACGCGTATTGAACCACGCGCAGGGTCCGCGCCGTCCGCGCGGACGATGCCGAGTAGAACCCGTCCGCCCCCCGCAGGCGCTCCGCCGCCACGTACGACCCGACGTTGGTGCCGAGCGCGAGGACCTCTCCGGTCAGAAAGAGGGCGCCCTTCACGGTGTCCCCGTTCTGGAACTGCCCGACCCCGAACGGGATGAACGAGACCCACCGGGACCGGCGGACCACGGTCTCCTTCGGAACGACGCAGTCGGGCTTCTTGTCCTTGCGTTTCTCCTTTTCTTCCAGGCTGATGACCTGGAGTTCCACGAGCCGACGCCGCAGGCGGTCCAGGCGCTCGATGAGGTCCGCCGGGTAGTAGAACGGATCGAGCCGGTGGTTGGGGGCCAGGATGAGGAGCGCGGTGAACTCCTCCTCCATCCGCTTCTCGTTCCCCAGCCAGTAGTAGCACGCCCCGAGGTACTCGCGGGCCTTGAGCACGTCGTCCGGGCCCTTCAGGAGGACCTCGGGGTGGAGCAGCGAGTTCAGCAGGACCTCCGCCGCGGCGTAGTCCTGGAAGCGGAACGTGTTCTCGGCTTCGCGGAAGCGTTCCTCCGGGGTCTCGGCGAAGGCGACGACCCGCCAGGTCCCCACCGCCACCGCGAAGGCGAGGGGCGCGATGCCGAACGGCCCCTGGACGGACTTCAACGGTCGCGCGCCGGGTCTCAACGCTCGCCCTCGCAAGGACGCAAGGAGAGTAGCACACCCGCCGGGGCCGGGGTAGCGGTGACCGCGGCCAACGATCCGCCGTCCCGATCTGCGAAGAAACTCGACGCGGACCTCGAGCCGCCGGCACCTTGGATACGTTCAGGAACAGGTTCAGAGGGCAGGTTCAGAGACAGTGACAGTGGCAGTGACAGTGACAGTGGCAGGGCCACGTTGGACGCGGGGGAC
>DYKK01000324.1 GCA_020722625.1 Anaeromyxobacter dehalogenans | reverse complement strand
TGTGCCAGAACGGGGACAAGAATCCGACCGTGTCGTTCAGCGCGAGGACGTGCAGCCCCACGACCACCACGACCAGCCCGATCAGGGAACGCCCGGCGGAATCCACGAGGGACGACACGAGCGCGGCCAGGGAGAGGCAGCACAGCCCGTACACCGCCGTGAAGGCCCAGAAGCGGGCCAGGAGCAGCCCGCCCCGGACCAGGGGGAACTCGGGCAGGCTCCACCAGGCGTACGCGAAGAGCGCGGCACTGGACGCCACGGTCACGCCGAGGAACAGCAGGCCGTGCGACGCCACCTTGCCCGCGAGGAGCGCGCCCCTGGGGGCGCGCAGGAGCACGAACCGCGCGGAACGATTGCGGACCTCGGCGTTCACGAGGTCGTGCGACGACAGGGCCACGAGAAAGGGCAGGAAGGTCAGCGTCACCCAGAAGAACCCGGCCACCACCAGCGGCATGTCCAGCAGGTGCCGCGCCAGGTCCCGGTCCCCGCCCAGGAAGAACGTGAGCGCGGCCTCCGCCGCCGCGGCCGCCTGGGCCGCCGTCCCGGGTCCGGCGACCTGGGCCGCGACCTCCTCGCGGACCTTTTGCTCGATCGCGACGGTCACGACGCCCGTGCCCACGGCCACGAGGCCGTACAACATCAGGGCCAACAGCGCCCGCCGGGTCCGCAGGGACGTGCCCAGGTCGAACCGCGCGATCAGCCAGGCCTGCCGGACGACACCGCTCATTTGTTGTAAACGAACGCCTCCGCGCGACGCATCGCGTCGCCGGCCGACCCCGCCTGCCCGCAGTCCGTCCAGCCGGCCCAGGACACGTACACGTCACGGCTCGCCGGATCCCACTTGACCTCGTAGGACTTGCCGGAACCGCTCTTCACACGCCCGATGACCTGCGCTCCCATGATGCACCTCCGATCTCGTCGCCTACCCCAACAGTTCCGCCCTCAGCCCCCCTTGAACTCGAAGAACCTGTAGTCACCGCGCAGGAAGGCCGCGATGCACTCGTCGGTCGTGGTGTCCGCCTCCAGGACCACGTCGAGCTGGCGCGCGCACCCGATCAATCTCCCCACCATCGCGAGCAGGTCCTCGACCTCGCCGGCGGGCAGTTTCCGGACCCAGGCGTTGAGCAGGTCCTCGCGCTGGTCCACCTGGAAGTGGAAGTGGTCCAGGACGTCCGCGACGAAGCGGGCGCGCCGTACGCGCCGCTCGATGTCCGCGGCCCCGCCCTTGAAGCGGAACAGGATGTAGTTGTCGTGAAGGCGTTCGCAACACGTCGAATCCAGGGTCGTGAAGTGGTAGCCGAGCCGCGACCCGAAGTTGACGTACTCGGCCCCCAGGATCGCATAGGAGGTCTCGCCGAGCCCACGCTCCCCCTTGGCGGGGTCGTACAGGGTGTTCGCCCACACCGACAGGAACCCTTGCAAGTCAATGGGCCGCGCCCCGGCCCACCGGATCCCCGGCGTGGTCATCCCGCGCCACAGGGCGAGCATCGGCCGGGACCGCACGTGCTCGGGCCGGACCACACGCGCGTCCTCGGGGGCCTCGAGCCCCCCGCCCAGGTCGATCAGGTAGATCCCCAGCGGGATGTCGGATTCCAGGCGGTACGCGGTCCCGCGCTCGCCCAGGCTGCGGTCGTCGTTCAGCCGGAACATCTCGCAGATCGCCATCTCGTGGCAGAAGCGCGTGATGTCGTGGTACGTGCGGCAGTTCTTCGCGCGGAACGAGTTGCGCGACGGGTCGGTCAGGTTCAGGCGGGACACCCGCGCGAGCACGCGCTCCAGCGCAGCCAGGGCCGGCGAGTCCCGCAGGGGGGGGCCTGCCCGCATCGCGTCCGCGAGCAGGCCCTCCACACGCCCCGCATGGACCCGCCTCCTCGCCGCGTCCACCGTGACCTCCAGGCCGTCGCGCAGGGCCGCCGTGTCGCGAACGTCCGCGAGCGCCGGGACCCGGTACTCGCGTGCGAGCGACGCCATGTGGCCCGTGGCGCTCCCGACCTCGGTCACGATGGCCGCGGCCCGCGTCATCACCTTGACGAAGCGGGGCGAGTTCTGGTGCGCGACCAGGACCCCGCCTTCCGGGAAGGCGGCCAGTTCCTCGTCCGTGAAGGCCCGGACCACGACCCCGCTCCCGATGCCGGACGACACGGTCACGCCGCCCTCCAGCAGCACCGGGTGGCGGCCCACGTCCACTGCCACCTCGGACGCGCCTGGCGTCCCCGCGCCGGGCCTCAACGGCCGTGTCTGCAAGATGAACAGCCGGTCCGCGTCGTCCAGCACCCACTCCACGTCCTGGGGGCAGCGGTAGTGGGCCTCGAGCGTCCTCAAGTACCCGGCCAGCCGCCGGACCTGGCCGTCCGTCAGGCACGGCCGGTCGCGCAGGTCCGGCGGGACCTCCTCCTCGCGCACGCCCTCCTCTTCCGCGCACACCACCCGCCGCCGCTTCGACACGACCTGCCGCGTGATCTCCCCGCGTCCGGGCCGCCGGGGGACCCGGAAGGTGTCGGGCGTGATGGTCCCGTCCACCACGGGCTTGCCCAGTCCCCACGCCCCGCTGATGATCATCTTGTCGAGCGCCGGGTCCGTGGGGTCCACCGAGTACGCCACCCCCGCGGCCTTCGCCGGGACCATCTGGAACACCCCCACGCTCATGGCCACGTCGGACTCGCGGAATCCGTGTGTTCGCATATAGAACAGGGCCTGCGGCGTGAACTTGCTCGCCACCACCTCCTGGTAGCGGCGCAGGACCTGCTCGATCGGGATGTTCAGGAACGTCGCGTACTGCCCCGCGAAACTGGACCGCCCGTCCTCGCCGATGGCGCTCGACCGGATGGACACGCGCCCGTGCCCCCGCGTCTTGCGATGCAGGTCGTGGGCCTCGCGCCGGATCGCCGCGGCCACCTCCTGGGGGACCGTGGCGCCCAGAACCAGGTCCTGCAGGGTCCGTGAGGCCTCGAGCAACCCGGCCATGTCCTCCCAGTCGATCGAATTCCATCTCTCGGCGAGCCGCTCCTGGATCCCCGCGCCCTCCACGAACAGGCGATACGCGAACGCCGTGCATGCGAAGCCGTGCGGGACCGGAAGTCCCACCCGGTTGCAGACCTCGCCGAGGTTCGCGGTCTTCCCGCCCACCGAGTCGGACATCTCGCGCCCGATCTCCTCGAGCGGGATGCAGGGCCGGGTCAGGGGCACCCCGCGGACCTGCGTCAGGTCCTCCTCGATCCCGGCCGCGATCCGTTCGAGGTTGTCGTACAGGACGCGGTAGCGCCCCTCCGAGATCACGTGGAGGCCGTCCACCAGGCGGCGCACGCGCGCCTGCATCTCCTCCACCGCCTCCCGGACCTGCGGGATCGTCACGTCCTCGCCGCCCGACAGCATCCCCTCCAGGCGGGCCATCTGTTCGAGCACCTCGTTGTTCGCGGCCAGGAGGTCGCGGAAGGGCTCGTACTTCTCCCGCAGCGAGGCGCGCTCGTCCGCGTGCGGACCCCGCCCCGGAGCGCCGTGGCGACCGATCAGACGGCCCCAGAATCCCATCCCTAGCCTTCCACCTCCTGCCGCCGCGGGAACTCGAACCCGTAGTCCCCGGACAGGAAGGCCGCGGCATACGTCTCGGCCGCGGCGCGATTCTCCATCACCATGTCGAGGTGACGTGCGGACACCTCCGGGACCCCGACCTCGACCCGCCACCACGATCTCGGCAGCACGATGGAATACCATGATTTGTCGCAGTCTCGTGCCAGCCGCGACTGGGGCCCCATCTCCCAGCGCGAAGCGCTGGGGAGG
>DYKK01000323.1 GCA_020722625.1 Anaeromyxobacter dehalogenans | reverse complement strand
GGGGCTCGCGTCCCCAGGGAAACCATGACAGAGACCCTGTCGCGACCCTGGAGAGTTTTTCAGCAGCCTCTTGTCCTGGCACTGACACTGTTCCTGTCTCTGAACCTGCCCTCTGACCCTGTTCCTGAACTTGTCCAGGGACCCGCAGTTCCAGGTTCGCGTCGAGTTTCTTCGTCGATCGGGGCGGCGGATCGTGGGATGCCGGTTTCGGCTATGATGAAGCGTCTGATCGGGAGACCTGACCATGCCAGTCAAGGACCTGGGGATCGCGACCCTGGCCGTGGCGCTGACCTGCACGGCGGTGGCCCGCCCGGGCGTGCCGCCCGCCGGTGCCGTGTTCACGTCGGCCGGGCGGTTCCAGGAGACGAGGCCGGTCGCGACGGGAAAGCGTCCGGCCCGGCCGGCCCTGCGTGCGATGTCGTGTCCGGACCCGGGGAGCGCGGCCTCCGTCCGGATTGCGGGGCTTGCGGCCGGACTCGACCCGGCGGTGTTCGCCGTCGCCGGAGACCAGGTCGAGGCGTCGGCCGGCGTTGCCGCCGTGCTCGACCCCCTCGCCGTCCAGCTGGCCGACGAGGTGCCGCGATTCCTCCGGGGGCCCTTCCTGCTGCGGATGGCCCAGGTCCCGCCCGCGAAACAGAACGAGATCGCGACCGTGCTGGCCTCGCTGCCCGCGACTCACCTGGACGAGGCCGCGTTTCTGGTGGCCGGGCTGTCGCTCCAGGACCTGACCTCGGAGGCGTTCGACCCCTGGCTGCTCGAAGAGACTCCGGCCGACCTCTATCGGGCGGCCTCCCCCGAGACCGGCCTGTCGTATGCCACGCTCGTGGAGCACCCCGACCCGGACAACGGCGCGCAGTGGACCACCGTGCGCCTGAAGGTCACGGGGAAGGACGGGCAGGAACAAGACGTGGAGGTCCCCAGGGACGTGTACTACTGGTACGTGGTGCATCCCAAGCTGGACCTGGAGCCGGTCCAACTCACGGACCCGGCCACGGGCGCGGCCGCTCCACACCCCGGCGGGGTCACGTGGCGCGAGTATTCCCTGTTCACCCCGGACGGCGTGGCCCCCTACACCGACCATTTCCTGTTCTCGCACCCAGGCCCCATCTCGGCGGCCGAACTCCAGGGTTGGGGCCCGTCCGCGGCCACGGTGTTCACCGGCCTGACCGTGGGGCCGCTCGAACTCGTGAGGACCGGACAGGGCCTGGCCCTGATGGAGTTCCGCATCGGCAACGGCACGGTCCTGGCGACCACGATGCCCCTGGAACGGGCCGCCTTGCAGGGCAAGTCCGACCTGCTTCGCAACTGTCTCTTTTACGGGAACGGGAACGTCCAGACCAAACTGGCGCTGCCGCACCTCGTGGTGATGGATCGGCTTCCTGATGACTCGGATTCCTTGCTCACATTCCTCGACGAGCTCAAGGCCAACTACAAGGTTTTCACCGCCGCGGACTTCGCGGACCTGGACTTGACGCCCTACGTCAAGGTCATCGTGCCTTCCGACCAGCCCGCTTCCCTGTACGAGGCGCTGGCCGCCCGCAAGGACGACCTGGAGGCCTGGATCGGGGCAGGCGGCGTCTTCGAACTGCACGCGGCCACGACCCTTCCCGAGGACGACTGGTCCGGGACCCGGATGCCGGGCGGATTCACCGTGGCGCCCATGGACGGCTCCTTCGCCTCGGACACGGTGGAGATCGGCGGCTGGCCGCACCTGTCCGAGGTCCTGCCCGGGTCCTCCGTGGGGTGGGACGGGCAGGCATACTCCGGTCTTTCCGGGGACCGGCCCCTGGACCCCGGCACGTTCGCGCTGGACAAGGTCGGCTGGTTCACGAGCCAGAACCTCTTCGACAACGTGGCGGAGTACGGCGAGAAGCACGGCGGATTCTCGGTGGAACGCGCCATCCAGGCGGTTCGCATCCTGTACAACCACTACGGAAACTGCGGCGAGATCCAGGACGTGGTCACGGCCGCGGCCAGGACCGCGCTTCTTCCAATGATGAATGTGAGCAACGCGAACGAGGACCACGTGTGGAACGAGTTCTGGTCCCCCCTGGACGGCGCGTGGCGGACGTTCCAGGTCTCGTGGTCGGACAGCGAGACCATCCTGGACGACGCCGGGGGGGCGGCCGAGAAGGTCACCGGTGGCGGCAAGGACATCTCCATGGTGGCGGGCTATCGCGGCGACGGCCTGATGCAGAACGTGACCGCGAGGTACACCGAGACCTGGAGGCTGGAACTCACGGTCACGGACCACGCCGGGCGGCCCGTGGACGGGGCCCGGGTCCTGGTGGCCAGCGAGACCTACTACCCCGACGCGAACGGCCACTATCCCCTCATGATCGGGTTGTTCGGCTACACGGGGACGGACGGGGTGTTCTCCGCGGACCTGGGCGACGCGCAGAACTTCTACCTCCGGATCGAGAGTCCCTTCGGCGACTACCCGGCCGAGCCGAACACGGTGGCGCAGGTGGCGACGGCGGACGAGGCGATCCCCGGCCGGGTCGTGACGTTGTCGCACGCCCTGGAGGGCACGGCCTCCGTCCCTGTGCCCGACCTGCCGGAAGAGGCCCCGGCGATCGACCCGGCAGACCCGTGGATGCGGATCGAGGCGGCTGCGACCGGCCGGTTCCTCGTCGGGACGAACCCCCTGTCCGGGGACGGCTTCAACGAGCGCATCGGGGACGGGACCCTGGACGTCTATGTCCTTGACGACGCGGGATACGCCGGGTGGCGGGCCGGCGGACAGGTCCAGGCCCTGTGGGGCGCCCGGGCCGTGGACGCGGAGGGCGCCGTGCTGTGCGGTCCGGCCCCCTCGCAGGGACCGGCACATCTCGTCTTCCTGGACCCCGACGGACTGGTCGTGGGCACGGCCGTCATGGCGACGGTCACGGCCGTCCCGGGGCACGCCCTGCCGGACGCGACGGAACCGGCACCCGACGCCGGGAACGGCGACTCCCATGCCCTTCCGGACGCGACGGAACCGGCACCCGACGCCTGGAGCGGCGACTCCTCACCAGTCGCGGACGAGGCGCTTGCGGATTCACCGGGGCCGGAGGCCGCGCCCTGGCCCGAGACCACGCCGGGCGGCGGTGGAAGCGGCGGCGGATGCGTGCCGGGCCCTATCGGCGCCGGCCCGGCCGGGCTGCTGCTCGCCGTGGCGGCCCTGGCGGTTCTGCGCTTGAGGCGGTGACCCATCGCCCCTGACTTCTTTCCCAAGACGAGGCCCGCCGGTCTTCCCCCTCACCCACCGACGACGACCAGGTCCTCGTTCGAGAACGTGATGCGCTCCAGGCCCGCCGGCCCCACGACGAAGGTGTTCTCGATCCCGACCGCGCCGAGGCCCGGGAACACGACCTTGGGCTCGGCCGCCAGGACCATGCCCTCCTCGAGGACCCGGTCGTGAAAGCCGCGCGCGATCAGGGGCCACTCGTCCAGCTCCAGGCCGACTCCGTGCCCGATGAAGGACACCTGGGAGCCCGGGGCCCCCATGAACCGGTCCCCGAAACCCGCCTCCACCGCGACCCGGAGGCCCTCGTCATAGACCGCGCCCCACGTCGCGCCCGGCCTCGCCGCAGACATCAGGCGCTCTTGCACGCGCCGCGTCGTCTCGTAGGCGCGCACCATCTCGGGCGGGAGTTCCCCCACCGCGACCGTGCGCGTCTGGTCCACGATGTAGCCGTCGTAGGCGAAGGCCAGGTCCACGATCACCGGGCGCCCCGGCTCGATCCGGGTCCGGGCCGCGCCCTGCCCGACCCGCGGGTTCAGTCCCGGCCCGCCGAGC
>DYKK01000322.1 GCA_020722625.1 Anaeromyxobacter dehalogenans | reverse complement strand
ACTCTCGGACCGCGGCCCGCGCCAGGTGCCTCATGGCGATGGGGACGCCCTCTTCCGCGGCCTGGAACGCGGCCCTGATCACCGCGTTCTTGATGACGCCGCCCGCGATATCGAAGCGGGCCGCGAGCGCTGCGTAGTTCACGTCCCGGCTCACGTCACCTACGCCTCTCAGCATGCTGCGCCACATCTTCTCGCGGTGCGCCGCGTCGGGCGCGGGAAAATGGACCTTGAACTTGATGCGCCTCTTGAACGCGCTGTCGATCGCCGATTCCTGGTTCGTCGTGAGCACGACCAGACCGTTGAATGCCTCCATCCTTTGCAAAAGGAAATTCACCTCGAGGTTCGAATATCTGTCGAGCGCCGACCCACCCGAAGTCCTGCGTGCGAACAGGCTGTCCGCCTCGTCGAAAAGGAGCATCGCGCGCGAACGCGCCGCGTCGTCGAAGACGATGGAGAGGTTCTTCTCGGTCTCCCCCACGTACTTGCTGACGATCGACGCCAGGTTGACCTGGAACAGCGGCACCCTGAACTCCGACGCAAGCACGGACGCGGCCATGGTCTTGCCGGTCCCGGACGGCCCGTGAAAGAGGGCCGACAGCGCCCGTCCGTAGGGAAGTTTCCTGCCGAAACCCCACGTATCGAACACGTGCTCGCGGTAGCGGTAGTAGGTTACCACCTCGTTCAAGGCCACCAGGACCTCGTCCGGGAGCACGAGGTCCTCCCACGTGAACACGAGCGGCACGCGGTGGCTGAGCCTGATCGAGCGCACGGCCATCTGCGAGCGCGCCGCGTCGAGCAGGTCCTCCATCGAGGCGTCACCACCCCCGCGCGTCGCGATGGCGGCCGCCCGTGCGATGGCCGCCAGGCCCAGCGGGTACCTCGCGGCCACCTCACCGAGCACCTGCGACCGCCCGGCCTTGTCGCCGGCACCGAGCATCGCCTCCCACGCGGCCACCTGGTCTTTCGGGACCGGCGTGCCGACGCGCGCGACCTCCACCGGTGCGTCCATCGCCGGCAATCGCTCCGGGTCCTCGCTGGTCAGGAGGACGGCCCTGCAATGAGCCTCCACCAATGCCTGCGCCGCCTTCGCCAGGGTCGCCTCGTGGCCCTCGGTCCCGCGGGTCGCGTCGAGGACGAGCACCCCGCCGAGCCCGATCACCTCCCCGGCCGCCTCGCGGACCGCCTCGACCGGCAGGTCTTCGGCGGCCGCGCACACGTTCACCGCGAACAGCGGCCTGCCCCCGGCGGCCGCGAGCACCACGGCCAAGAGGTCCTCGCGGTCGTCGCCCGAGATCACGAGCAAGCCTTCCGCGCCCTGCCGTTCCAGGAACGCGGTGCATCGCCCTGTCGCGTCGTGCACCTTGGCGGCGAGCCTCGCAATCCGCCTCGAGGTCTCGCCGACCTCGAGGGCGTGTCTCGCGGGCCTGTCGTGGCCCAGCGCCAGGCGGACCAGCCAGGCCGCGACGCTCACCGCCCGTCGCACGGGGCTTCCGCTGCGGCCGCCATCGGGCTCGTGGGTGGTCAACAGACGCAGGAGCGCGAGCCTGGAATCGTCCTCGAGCGCGACCCTCGCAAGCCGCTCCTCCTCGGCGTTCAGTGCAACGAGGCGACACAGGAACCCGACGTCCGGTTCCCGCTTGACGTAGTCGCCCCAGACCCTCATGTACGCCCTGAGGAAGCCCTCGTCGAGCGCCGGCATCAGCGCCGCCACGAGGAGGTCCCTCTCGATCGGCGACAAGGCGAGGCGCCTTGCGACGGACAGGAGGGTCATCTTCTCTCCACCCGTCGCCGCGGCGCGCGCCTCGATCGCGATGCGTCCCGCGAGCACGTCCCGCTCGAGCGAAAACAACTCCACATCGGGCCCGCCGGCTGCCGGCCGTACGAATCGGTCGAATTCCTGGCCGGTGACCTCGTACTCGAAGCGCAAGTCCGGGTGGAGGCTACCTTCCAAGACCCGCCTGCGTGCGGCGAGTCTCAGCATGCGCCTCACCTGCTCCTGGAGAACTTCCATCTCATCACGAAACGATTCGAATGGTACGGCCAGCGCGGCGGATGCGGATTCTTCCATCGCCCGCAGCGCCTCGGCGTCGGCTACGCCGGCGTCACGAGCCACGCCGCTGGCGGCCCGCAGGTTCAAGGCGGCAAGGTCCGGCCTTCCCATCTCGGCGGCAAGGTGGGCCATTGCCACCAGGTGGTTGAACAGGCCCTCGCCGGGACCCGCTGCCCGCAGGCTCAAGGCGGCCTCTTCCATTGCACGATAGCTCGCTTTCATTTGATTGCACCGAGCGGGACGCCCGCGCCCTTGGGGGCCGTCATGCCCTCCTGCAGTCCCCTTCACTCCCCTGCCGCGGCGCGCATCGCCTGCCGCTTCTTGCGGACTTCTTCCTCAAGGCGAGTCAGCGTCTCCTGAACCACGCGGTTTGCGAACCTCTCGAAGGCCGCGACCGCCTCGCGCACCGACACTTCGGTCGCCTTCGCGGCCCTTTGCGCGGCGTCGATCACCCCCGGCAGTCGCTCCGCAGCGACGGACCCCAGCATCCCCTCCAACGACTCCAGGGTCTTGACCTGCGGCACGAGGAGCCTTGCATGGAACTTCCCGGCCTCGGACTTGAGTTTCGCGCAGACCGGCGCCACCGAGTCGGGCGTGGTCCCCACCTGGATCGCAGCCTTCTGAAGCGCCGCGCCGGCCTTGGAGGCCGTGTCCTCCATCCGGCCCTGCGCCTGTTCGACACCCGCCCTGGCCTCGGCGATGGCCTTTTTCGTCTCCTCGACCTGGGCCTTGGCCTCGGGGGTCAACTCGGCCATGGTCGGCGGCTTCCCCATGTCGTCGAGCAGCACGTTGTCGGCGTCCCGCACGCTGCGATGTTGAACGGCCCACAAGGACAGCGCGCCCATCTCGGACAGGTACTGCGAAAACTCCTGGGCTCGTTCCTGGCGTACCTTCTCGCGCTTTGCCTCGAGTGCCGCGTCCTCCTTCGAGAGGGCGCCCTTCTCGCCCTTGATCGTGTCGATCGTCTGCTTCCCTGCGGCCTCAAAGCGCGTGACCTTGCCTTTCGCCTCGGCCTCCTTCCCCTCGGCCTCGGTCACCTTGGCCCGGTTCTGGGCCACCTGCGGCGCGGTCTGGTCCGCCGAGGTCCCCATCTGGCCGGACCGGGCCTCCATCTTCCCGCGACCCTCTTTCACCTTCGGGGCCACGCGGAAGAGTTTGCGGACATTGTCAATGGCTTCGGTGTCCACCACGTCCTCGTCGGCTCCGAAGACGTTGGAAGCGACCCAGTTGATCGCGCCGCCCACCGCCTTCGCCACCCCGGCACCACCGGCCACCACCGTGGACAGGAACGGATCGGAAGTGACCTCCCCGACCTGTCGTGTCGCCTCGTTGTTGAGCACCTCGTCGGCCTTGCCCCGGGTCTCCTGGTCCTTGGCCCGCTCCTTGGCGAGCAACTCCTCCGACGTCCTGACCTTGGCGTCCTTCTTCTGGACCTCGGCCTCCTGCTCCGCGATGGACTTCACATACTTCTGGTAGGTTTTCGTGATCTGCTCGGCCGTGCCTCCAGGCCCAAGCTCCTTGTCGAGCGTGGCCTCGCCTTCCTGTCCGACCCGCAGGGCCTCGCCCAGTCCCTCCTCCTGGTACGCCAGGTCCGCGACCTTCTTGAGGCGCGCCACGGTCGAATGCAGGTTGTACGGCGGGTTCGGCAGTGGCGCCAGGTTCGCGCGCCTCGTGAGAATCCCCCCCGAGTTGTCGGGCGTGTAGGTGATGCCCGGCCTGGTCGTCGCCATCTCGTCCTGCGCGAACGCCTCG
>DYKK01000321.1 GCA_020722625.1 Anaeromyxobacter dehalogenans | reverse complement strand
GGACTGCGACGACGGAAACTCGGCCGCCCATCCGGGTGCGATCGAGGCGTGCAACGGGGACGACGACGACTGCGACGGCGTCTTGGACCCGGAAGGCTCGGCCGGATGCACGACCTGGTACCAGGATGCGGACGGCGACGGATGGGGCGCGCCGCAGGCGAAGTGCCTGTGTGCGCCGGCCGGGACCTACACGGCCGCCAAGTCGGGCGACTGCCACGACGGAAATGCCTCGGTTCATCCCCAGGCCGCCGAGACCTGCAACGGCAGCGACGACGACTGCGACGGCCAGACCGACCCGCCGGGGACATGCGGGTCGGAGACAACCTACAAGGTGTGCCTGGACCCGGGTCACGGGGGCAGCGACCCCGGCGCGGTCGGCTACGTGGTCGAGAAGGACGTGACCCTGGACATCTGCCTGCGCCTGCGGGACCTCTTGAACCAGGACACGTCGAACCCGGCCGGAGGGGGGGCCTGGAAGGTCTACATGACGCGGGACAGCGACGTGTACGTCTCGCTCCAGTCCAGGGTGGACTACGCCAACTCCAAGGGGGTGGACCGTTTCATCAGCACCCACAACAATGCGTGCGACTACTGCGGGGGCCACGGGACCGAGACCTACTGGTACACGGCCGGCTCGGCCGAGTCCCACGACCTGGCGACCCGTATCCAGGACCGCGTCCATACCTTGCTTGGGACCCAGGATCGCGGCGTGAAGCAGGCGAATTTCTACGTGCTCAAGTACACATCCATGCCAGCCGTCCTGGTGGAGGTGGCCTTCGTGGACCATCCGGACGACGCCGCCAAACTCGCGGACCCGTCCATGCGCCAGCAGGCGGCGAGGGGCGAGATGCACGGCCTTCAGCAGCACTTCGGTGTCGGCGAGTTCGACCCATGACCAGGAGGCAGGCCATGAAGCACAAGGGCGAGGGGGTCGCGGCGGCGTGGATCGCCGCGACGGCGGCCGGGATCCTCCCGGCGGCATGCGGCGGCGGGGCCTCGTCCCTTCCGGGGGGGGAGGATTCCAGGGAGGGGGGCCAACCGACTTGGGAGGTGGTGCAACCGAGGTTTCCCTCCGATCCGGGCTGGGAAACGACGGGCGACCTTCCCGAGGTCCCCGAGGCCGGGGGCGACCCCGGACATGCGGGCCTCCTCCCCTGCGAGAAGGGATCGGACTGTCCCACGGGCCTGTGCGTCGAGGGTCCAGACGGTGCCAGGGTCTGCGCGCCCGACTGCCTCGATACGCCCTGTCCCGAGGGGTGGTCGTGTCAGCAGGTCGCCAACGTCCGGGGGGACGCGGTCTTCCTGTGCCTGCCTGAGGTCCGGTATCTGTGCCGCCCCTGCACGGCCTCCGACGGGTGTCGTCCCGAGGGGGTGGTGACGACGGACTACTGCAACCTCTTCGGCCCCGAGGTCGGGGCATTCTGCGGCAGGGGCTGCTCCGGCGATGAGTCGTGCCCCGACGGCTTTTCCTGCCGGGATGCGATCTCGGTGGAGGGCGGCACCCACCCGCAGTGCCTTCCGGACGCAGGGGAGTGCGAGTGCGTCCAGGAGTTCATCGAGGGGGGATACGAGACCGTTTGCGTCGTGGCGAACGAGCACGGCTCGTGCCGCGGAACACGGCGGTGCGTCGAGGGAGGACTGAGCCCGTGCGACGCGGCGACGCCGGCCCCCGAGGAGTGCAACGGGGTGGATGACGACTGCGACGGGTCCACGGATGAAGGCCTCGTCCTCGGGTCCTGCGAGATCTCGAACGACCACGGCACGTGCGAGGGGGTCTTCGCGTGCGTGGGGGGTCAGATCCAGTGCCAGGGCACGGCCCCGGCCCCTGAGACCTGCAACGGGATCGACGACGACTGCGACGGCCAGACCGACCCCGATGGGACACCGGGATGCACCCCCTATTTCCTGGACGCCGATGGGGACGGATTCGGGGTCGCGGCCGAGTCCAGGTGTCTGTGCGCGCCCGAGGCCCCTTACACCGCGACCGTGGTCGGCGACTGCGACGACCATGACCCGTCGGCCCACTCGGACGGGGTGGAGACGTGCGGCGGCGGAGACGAAGACTGCGACGGGACCATCGACGAGGAGGGGGCCGCAGGGTGCAAGGCGTATTACTACGACGGGGACAACGACGGCTGGGGGGTCTCCTGGGACTGGAAGTGCCTGTGCGGACCCACCAAGCCGTACGTCACCACCCTGGTGACGGACTGCCAGGACTCGGACCCCACGATGAACCCCGGGCACTCGGAGGAGTGCAACAACAAGGACGACAACTGCGACGGGGTCACGGATGCCTTCAGCACGTCCTGCTCGAGCCTGTGCGGAACCGGCACCAAGACTTGCGTCGGGGGTCAATGGGGGGCGTGCACGGCTCCACCGCCCATCCCCTGCAAGAACTACCAGACCTGCCAGATGGAGTCCATGTGCGTCCCCTCATGCCCCCCGGCGCCGCCCGAGTCGTGCAATGGCAAGGACGACGACTGCAACGGCCAGACCGACGAGACGTTCACGTGCGTCCCGGGCCAGCAGCAGAGCCAGTCGTGCGGGAACTGCGGCACCCAGGGCCGAACCTGCACGTCCAGTTGCCAGTGGGGGACCTGGGGCGCCTGCCAGGGGGAAGGGGTCTGCACGCCGGGGCAGCAGCAAAGCCAGTCGTGCGGGAACTGCGGCACCCAGGGCCGAACCTGCACGTCCAGTTGCCAGTGGGGGACCTGGGGCGCCTGCCAGGGGGAAGGGGTCTGCACGCCCACGCAGACCACGCAAAGCGGGTGCGACGTGTGCGCGCAGAAGGTCTGCCAGAATAACTGCCAGTGGAGCGGATGCCAGTTGCTCCCCGGCAAGACGTGCGAGTGGAAAAACGGCACCAACTGGGAGTGCTGCGCATGGCACAAGTGGCACTTCTGCCTGCCGCCCAGTTACGGCGACGCCGGCTGCAAGTGGAGCCCGGACTGCGTGTGGGTGGACAACGCCTGCTACTGAGGTCTGGATGAAAGGCGTCGGCCTGATCGTCGCAGGATTCGCCGCGTCGGTCATGGGGTGCACGACAGACCGCAATCCGCCCGTGTCGTCGATCCCCGAGCCTGAACGCACCGAGGACCTGACCTCGTTGGAGGGCGCCCTGACCGTGGGCGGGTGCCAGTGCCCGTCCTGGCATCCGGGGGTCACCTGCGCAGAACTGACGTACAGCGATATTCCTCCTGACAACGTGTACTACGTGACGACCTTCGGCGGCCCCGGGGATGGACAGGACATGTGGATCTGCGGCCACAAGACCACGGACAACGGTTCGTGGCCGTATGTGGCGGACTACCAGCGGTTCGGCTGCGGCAAGGTCCTGATCAAGAACCCCGCGACCAACAAGTCCTGCGTGGGCGAGGTCGCGGACTGCGGCCCGAACCGCTGCGTGGAAGAAGCAGCCTGCTTCTGTGGCTGCGCCTCCCACCACCCCATCCTGGACGTGAGCCCCTTCATCACCCAGTACCTCTTCGGCATCTCCTCGTCCGGGTGGTCCGAGCGACGGAAGGTCATCGCATACGCGGTCGATCCCAGTACCCCCATCGGCTGCCCGGGGGGAGTGGTCTGCACCTCGCACCACCACCAGGGGTGCCACGATGGGGACGTGTACTGGTACGATTCCTGCGGTCATCTGGAGGGCAAGGCCGCGGAGTGCGACGACGGGAACCCATGCACGAACGACGGCTGTTCGAACGCAGCCTGCACGCACGCTACCAACTCGAATTCCTGCGATGACGGGGACCCGTGCACGGTGGGCGACACGTGCACGGGCGGGGCGTGCGGCGGGG
>DYKK01000320.1 GCA_020722625.1 Anaeromyxobacter dehalogenans | reverse complement strand
TCCCGCTCCTCATCAGGCGTCACGACGATGTCATCCAAGAGTATCTCGTGACTTATCTCCATCCCGAG
Organism: Anaeromyxobacter dehalogenans; assembly: GCA_020722625.1. Taxonomy (GTDB): domain Bacteria; phylum Myxococcota_A; class UBA9042; order DTJE01; family DTJE01; genus DYKK01. Next base: position 3,748 of record DYKK01000320.1, on the reverse strand, counting down.
GTCGCGTCCTTCGGCATCCGAAGGCTCCCCGGTGTCCTGGGGACCGACTGTCTTTCCGGTCCAGGCCCGGAACAGGTCGGGACCAGAGCCGCAACCGGTGAATGCCGTCGCGATCAGGACGAGCCGGACGATCGGCGGGAACGTCGCGTCAGAACGCATAGCCACCTCCCACACGGAACTCGATCGGGACCAGCGAGAGGGCCGATGGCCACAGCGAGACATCCGCCTCGATCAGCAGGGCGAGGCGTTCGAGGATCGGGATGTCCGCCCCCAGTCCGACAAGGACCCCTCCCGCGGGCACGGGAGCGAGCATGGCCTGACCGGCCGTGCGGACGAACACGGGCCATGACCCGGCGTGCCAGCGAATGCCGGGTCGTACGAGCACCATCCAGGGGGCCTCCACGCTCGCGGCCAGGCTGAGGTCGGGTCGCAACCAGGGGAGGGACGGGATGCGCAGGCCAACCCCCGCCTCGATATTCGCGTGCGTGCGCGCCGTCTTTCCCTGATAATGGACGAACCCCATGCCCGCGGAGAGCGAGACCGCTGCGCTGATGGACGGGGAGACCTCCTTCGCGACAGCGACCTTCGGAACCGTGGCGGGGGGTGCAACGGGTGGAAGCGGGGCTGCCGGCGCCTCCGGAAAGCGCACCGCGATGGGAACGCCTCCCCCGTCCGGGACCTGCACGTCCTGCTGGAAGGGATCGGGACGGTCGGGGACTCGCACCACCACGCGATGGTGCCCGGGTGGAACCAGCATCTCGGCGGGCAGGACGCCCCGATATCGTTCTTGATCGTCCACGAGGACGACGGCGGGACTCGTGGATCCGTCAGACATCGAGAGCACGATCGTCCCGACCCTCGGTTCCAGCGCGATTCGCAAGGTCCGTCTTTCCTTGGGGCGCAAGTCCAAGGACTCGACGCGGGGACGGAATCCTTCCGCGGCGAACTCGAACTCATGCGTGCCCGGGTCCAGGCGAAGCGCCTGGGGCAACGGTGCGGTGCCCACGACCTCCCCGTCCACGCGGACGGTCGCCCCTGCGGGCTCGGCCTCCACCGTCACCTCGGCTTGAAGCCGTGCCCGGACCTGGGCGATCCGAGCGGCCGCATCCTGGCGATCCCGATCGGTTCGCGCATGACGCTCGAAATCGAGGAACGCACGGAGCGCGGCCTCGTCGTCCCCCATCTCCTCGTGACAGCGCGCGATATTCCAGCGGGCGGCGGCGATCACGTCCTCGGGTTCTCCAAAGCGCTCGACGACCTCGCGGAACTTGTCGAGCGCCTCGGAATATCGGCCGGCCTTGAACAGGAGTTCCCCGGCCTTCTCGATCAGGAGAGCAGGAGACTCGTTCCGTCCCTGGGCCAGGGCCGCATGCCCCGCGAGGAGCAGCGTCACCAGGATGACCGGCAGAGGGACGGTCCTTCGAAAACAAGGGCTTCTCATAGCCTCGTCGGTGCCTCCAGGTTGGAGGGAGGTCTCGGCCTGGGATGCGGCCTCCTCGTCGGGGGCCTTGCCGTGCGCGGTGGAAGGCGCTCGAGGACCAGGACGACCTCGCCGGATTGGACGGCCTCGGCCAGAGGGACGAGGCGCCGCGCATCCCGGAACGCCGCGAGGGACGCCCGCACTTCGATTTTGTGCGCCAGGCCCTCCTCCGACGACCAGAAATCGTAGGACACGGGCGAGAGTCCGATGACGCGGCCCTCGACGAAGACCCTGGCGCCCGGGGGGGTGGTTCGGATGACGAAGCGACGAGGCTCGATGACTTGATTCGCGGGGGCGGACCCGGAATCCAGAATCCCGGATTCCGGCGCCACGTCCATCCGCTCGGCCGCCTCCGCGTCCCGGGCCGACCCCCCGTCGGCCACCTCCGTCCTCGCGACCGATGGGTTGGAGGAGGGGGGCGTGTTCACCGGCGAAGGCGCTGGTCCGATCGCATCGTGGCGACCCGACGCGCCGAGAAGATAGGCGAGGACGCCGCCTGTCACCGCGACGAGCGACACGAGCCCGATCCATCGCCCCAGTCGAGGAGTCCGGCTCGACGAGGTGCGAAGCGTGGCGTCCGCGGGCGTCTCGCGGGCGGGAAGACGACCCATTGGGTTCGTTCGAGGCGGGACGGCGGGCGGACTCGCCGGGGTGGCCGGACGATCGTGGGAGGAGGCGGAGATCGGGATCTTGATGGTGGTGGCAAGGTCCACGTTCCCGCCTGCGGACGCGGCCTCGAAGGCTTCGAGCATCTCGGCTGCAGTCTGATACCGCCCGGCAGGGTCCGGGGCCAGACCCCGGGCCAGGAACGCCCTCAGGGAGGACGGAAGACCTCGAGCCTCGGGCAGGTCCAGGGGGTTGAATGTCCGATCCGCCTTCTTCTCGAGAATGGCCAGGGGGGAATCCCCCGCGAACGGACGGATGCCGGTGAAGACCTCGAAGAGCATGACCGCGACCGCGTAGAGGTCCGCTCGGCCGTCGAGGACCGCCGTGCCACGCCCCGGGGCCTGCTCCGGGGCCATGTAGGCCGGCGTCCCCAGCAAGACCCCGGATCCGGTCACCTCCCCGTCGAATCCGGACAGGTCCGACAAGGCCTTCGCGAGTCCGAAATCGAGGATCTTCACCATGTATGGATTGCCGTGCTCGGGCGCGATCATCACGTTCTCGGGCTTCATGTCCCGGTGCACGATACCTTGTTCGTGCGCGGCCCCGAGCGCGTTCAGAACCTGTCGGAAGATCGCGTGGATCACGGCGAAGGGGATCCGGCCGCCGTGTTCCGTCTCGATCGTGGCCAGCGCCTTTCGGAGGGGGCGGCCGTGGCGTACGTATTCGAGGGCCATGTATGGGATGCGGAACTCGAGTTCCCCGATCCCGTAGTCGTACAGTTTGCGGATGTTCGCGTGGTCCAGGAGGGCGATGGCGCGGGCCTCGCGCTCGAACCGGGCGATGGCCGTGTCCGTCAGGTCCATCCCCGAGATCACCTTGAGCGCGACCTCCCGGTTCAGGGGCTGCTGGAGCGCGAGATAGACGGCCCCCATCCCCCCCTCACCGAGTTTTCCGACGAGGAGGTAGCGGTCAATGCAGCGGCCGAGGAGCGGGTCCAGGGCCTTGTGCTTGCGGGCCGCGAACTCGCGGGCCGATTCGTGCCAGGGGACCGGGATGAAGTGGTAGCGCCTTCGGGCGCAGACGTCGCTCGGACACGGCTCTCCCACCGGCCCCCTCCGGGTCTCGCAGTTGGGGCAGATCCCGTCCGCGTCTCCAGGCACCCTCGCCTCCTCGGCACGGGATTATAGGCGATCGCGTTGCACGCGGAACGCGCGACGAGGGTCGCCGGGTCGCGGGGGAGGCGGGGTGGTCTCTCGCGCGACCGGCGAATTGTTTCCTTGACTTCGGCACGAGGTCGTGCAAATTGACCATCGGAAGTTCAGAAAGGGCCAAGAAATGATCCCTCGCGACGACAACGAAACTTGACATGGGGCGAGGCGGCCTGAAAGGGGGTCGGACGCGGGGAGTGGCTCTTGGCCGCGCCGACACCCCCTTTCCCGCGACCAACGTGGCACTGACACTGGCACTGACACGGACACTGATATTGACACTGATACTGTCACCTGAACCTGTCCTCTGAACCTGTCTTCTGAGCCCGTCCCCGGTCACGACTTGCCGGTACGTCCGTGCGATTTCGATGCTCGGTCGCGGTGTGGCGCGAGCAGGCGCTCGCGCCTCCAGCCGCGAGCGGGGGCTCGTGGCTCCAGGTTCGCGTCGAGTTTC
>DYKK01000319.1 GCA_020722625.1 Anaeromyxobacter dehalogenans | reverse complement strand
AACGGCGCGTGACGACGAAGCCACGCGCACCGCGACCCCGGATCCCGGACCCCGGGGTTCGCCCAAAGGCACCGTCAGGTTTCACAAGCCATTGAATCAGGGGTTCGTCCATTTTGTTGACAATCCCCCACCGCCTCCGGATAATCGTGTCGTGCCACGGGGGGAGCCGGGACCCGATGGACCCTCGGACCGTCGAGATCACGCTGCAGGGAAGGCGGATCCAGATCCGGACGACCCTCGCGCCCGCCGTTCTCGACGAGATCGTGGACTACGCGAACCGGAAACTCGCGGAAGTGGCGGGTGCCGGCGTATCCTCTCCACACAGCGCCGCGTTGCTCGCGCTCCTGTCCGTTGTCGAGGAACTGTCGAAGGAACGCGAGAACCTCGGGGCGCTGAAGGAACGGATCCGGATGAAGTCCGCGCTGATCCTGGACATGCTCGGCTCCGGCCCGGCCGATGGCGTGGGGGATGACCCTCCGGCGGGAGGGATGACCATATGATGACATCCTGGATGGACTGACGGTCCCCGCGAAGGGGGGCCGAATCGTGGGTGCCATTGACGGAACCGGTCACGGAGGAAGGCGACCTCGGGCGATGGACGCACGGATGACGGCCGGACGGTCGGTCTGAACGCATCGGCGCGGCCGCGTCCCGGGACGAGGTGATCCCTCCGCACTCCCTCCCGCGGGCCTCTCATCAGGGGGCCGCGGAGCATCATCCCGACGGATGCTTGCACTCCGGGCGCGGGTTTCCCCCGCGACCCGGGGATGGACCGCGCGCCCGGACCTCCGGGCGGCGCCAAGGAGGGATTGCCGTGGACGGAGCAACGATCCTCGCAACCCTTCTCGGACTGATCGTGGGGGCCGCGCTCGCCGTCCTCGTCGCCCGGATGGTGTTCGGGCGCCGGATCGCGGCGGCGCGACAGGCCGGCGAGGCCAGGGTCGCCGAGGCGATGGGCCGCACCGAGCGGGAACTCGCCGAGGCCAGGGCCCAGGTCCGCAACGCGGAGAACCGCATCAGGAATCTCGAGAAGGATCTGAAGAACGCGCGTTCGGAGGTGCAGAAGAAGGAGGAGCGGCTGACCAGGCGGGAGGAGGTCATCGAGAAGAAGAGCGAGTCCCTGACCGCCCGCGAGAACGACGTGGCCCGGCGGGAGCGGCTCGTGACCCAGAACGAGAAGACGCTGTCGGACAAGGTCCAGGAGCACGAGCGGCTGGTCACGGAGGCGCGCCGGACCCTGGAACGGGTCGCGGGCATGAACCAGGACGAGGCCCGGCGCACGATGACCGAGCGCCTGATGGACGAGGTCAAACTGAAGTGCGCCCGCGAGATCAAGCAGATCGAGGAGCAGGCTCGCGACGAGGCCGAGATGCGCGCGAAGCGGATCGTCGGCATCGCGATCGCGCGGTACGCGGGCGAGTACACGAGCGAGCGGACGGTGGCCGCGGTCCAGTTGCCGAACGAGGAGATGAAGGGGCGGATCATCGGGCGCGAGGGGCGCAACATCCGGGCGTTCGAGGCGGCCACCGGCGTGGACGTGATCATTGACGACTCGCCCGACGCGGTCGTGGTGTCCGCGTTCGACCCGGTCCGCCGCGAGGTCGCCCGCCAGGCCCTGGAGCGCCTGGTCGCGGACGGCCGCATCCACCCGGCCCGGATCGAGGAGGTGGTCGAGAAGGTCACGCGCGAGGTCGAGCAGAAGATCAAGGCCGCCGGGGAGGAGGCCCTGTTCGAACTGGGGCTCGGTTCGATGCACCCGGACCTCGTGAAACTGGTCGGCAAGATGAAGTACCGGTCCAGTTACGGGCAGAACGTGCTCGCGCACAGCATCGAGGTCGGGTTCCTGGCGGGCCTGCTCGCGGCGGAACTCGGCGTGCCCGAGAAGGACGCCCGCCGGGCCGGGCTTCTGCACGACATCGGCAAGGCCGTGGACCACGAGGTGGAGGGTCCGCACGCGATCAGCGGGGCCAACTTCGCCCGCAAGTATGGCGAGTCTGCCGAGATCGTCCACGCCATCGCCGCCCACCACGAGGAGGAGAAGCCCCTGACCCTGCTGGCGCACATCGTGATCGCCGCGGACGCGATCTCCGGGGCGAGGCCCGGTGCGCGACGCGAGAGCCTCGAGCACTACGTGAAGCGGTTGCAGGACCTCGAGGCGATCTCGAACTCGTTCGCCGGCGTGGAGCGGTCCTTCGCTATCCAGGCCGGGCGCGAGATCCGCGTCCTGGTCGAGAACGGGAAGATCGACGACGAACAGGCCGCGGTCCTGGCCCATGACATCGCGGCCCGGATCGAGGAGAAACTGACCTACCCGGGCCAGATCCGCGTCTGCGTGATCCGCGAGACGCGCGCCACGGCGATCGCCAGGTAGCCGCTTCCCTGGGGCTCAATCGTCCCGCAGACGGGCGGAGACCCGTCGCGCGATGCGGCGCGCCGCCGCCCGCATCCGCCGGGCCTCCGCGGCCGTTTCGTGGTCGTGACCCAGCAGGTGCAGGAGGCTGTGCACGAAGAGGTGGACGACCTCGTGTTCGAGGGCCCGGTCCCTCGGGGTCCCGGGCCGGGCTCGCTCGATGCCTTGCGCCAGGGCCCGCTCCACGGAGATCGCGATGTCGCCGAGGTGCCGCGGGCCGGGACGACCGGGGACATCGCCGTCCGCGCTCGGGAAGGACAGGCAGTCCGTGGGGCGATCCAGGCCTCTCCATTCCCGGTTCAGGATGCGGATCGCCCGGTCCGACACGAGGAGAAGGTCCACCTCCGCCTCGGCGACCCCGGCGGCCTCCACGGCGGCTCGAAGGGCGGTCTTCAGGCGCCCGAGGTCCAGGCGGACCTTGCGCTGTCGGTTCAGGACCTCCACGCTCATCGGCGGCGTCCCTTCCGGTCGTGGTCGTAGGCCTTGAGGATCTCGGACACGATGGGGTGCCGCATGACGTCGTGCTCATCGAAGTCGCAGAACGCGATCCCCGGGATCCTCGCCAGGACGCGGCGGGCGTGCTCCAGCCCGGACGGGCGGCCCGGCGGGAGGTCGGTCTGGGTCACGTCCCCCGTGACCACGGCGCGCGAACTGTAGCCGAGGCGGGTCAGGAACATCTTCATCTGCTCGACCGAGCAGTTCTGGGCCTCGTCCAGGATGACGAACGAATGGCTCAGGGTGCGGCCCCGCATGAAGGCGAGCGGGGCGATCTCGATCATCCCCTTCTCGATCAGGCCGGACCCGCGCTCGTAGCCCAGGATGTCGTAGAGGGCGTCGTAGAGAGGACGCAGGTACGGGTTCACCTTCTCGACGAGGTCGCCCGGGAGGAAGCCCAGGCGTTCCCCGGCCTCGACCGCCGGGCGGGTCAGGATGATGTGCTTGACCTTGCGCGACAGGAGCCACGACACGGCCGTGGCCATGGCCAGGTAGGTCTTGCCGGTGCCGGCCGGGCCGATGGCGATGACGACGTCGTGGCGGGCCATGGCCGCGATGTATGCCTTCTGGTTGGGTGTCCGCGCCAGGACCGGCGACTCCACGCTCGGGAGGCGGATCCCGTGGGTCATGACCTCGGCCAGGGACGCCCCCGGATCCGCGTCGAGGATCGCGGCGCCGCGATCCACCTCGGCCTGCCCCACCTCGGCGCCGCGGCGAGCCAGGTCGTAGAGTTGCTGGAGGAGGGCCTGCGTCCGCTCCACGGCCCGGGTCTCCCCGTCGAGGGAGACCTCGTTCCCGCGGACGCGGATCGTCACGTTCATGCGGGCCTGGAGGCGCTTGAGGTTGTCGTCGTGCGGCCCGCACAGGGCCTGGAAGGCGGCGAGGTCGTCGAAGGTCACCCGGGTCGGGTTCCC
>DYKK01000318.1 GCA_020722625.1 Anaeromyxobacter dehalogenans | reverse complement strand
TCGCGTCGTACGTCGCCACGTGCGCGGTCAGGGGAAAGAACTCGTCGCACGACCCGTTGACCATCAGGATCGCGGCCCCGGCCGCTGGGCCGCCGGATGGATCCTATCACCCTGCCACCGGGTCAACGATTTTCGCTTGACTTGCGACGCCGTTTCCATTACAAGAATGCCCCTGTGCCTTGGAGCCCAAGAGGCGAGACGGTCATGCGAACAACGAAATCCTTCCAGAAAGACGAGGTCGAGCGCGCCTGGTACGTCGTGGACGTGGCGGGCCTTCCCCTGGGCCGGGCCGCGGTGCGCATCGCGACCCTCCTGAGGGGCAAGCACAAGCCCCAGTACACGCCCCATGCCGACACGGGCGATTTCGTGGTCGTGGTCAACGCCAGCGGGATCGTCCTGACCGGGCGCAAGGCGGAGAGGGAGGTGCATCGCTGGCACACCGGGACCCTCGGCCACCTGCGGGAGCGTCCCCTCGGGAAGGTCCTGGCCCAGAAGCCCGACTTCCTGCTGCGCAAGGCCGTCAAGGGGATGCTTCCCAGGGGTCCCCTGGGCCGCGCGATGCTGCGCAAGATGAAGGTCTATGCGGGACCCGAGCACCCGCACCAGGCCCAGCAGCCGAGAGGCCTGGACCTGTCGCGGAAGTTCCTCCTGGCACCGGAGGTCTCGAATGGCTGACACCACCGAAATCCGTGCGACCGGGCGCCGGAAGGAGGCTTCCGCGAGCGTCCGTCTGGTCCCCGGAACCGGCCGGGTCACGATCAACGACCGGGTGGGGGAAGACTACTTCCACCGGCAGACCCACCTGGCGACGGTCCGACAGCCCCTGGTCCTGGTCCAGAGGCACGATTCGCTGGACGTCCTGGCGTCCGTGAAGGGCGGCGGCGAGACGGGCCAGGCGGAGGCGATCCGCCACGGGATCGCGCGCGCCCTGTGCGCCCTCGACCCGGAACTGCGGCCCGTCGTCAAGAAGGCCGGGTTCCTGACGCGCGACCCCCGCGCCAAGGAGCGCAAGAAGTACGGCCGGCCCGGCGCCCGCAAGCGCTTCCAGTACTCGAAGCGCTGATGCCGGCGATCCGGTCCGTGCCTCCCCGCGCCGCGATCCCCCTTCGCCGGCGCGGGACGCCGGCGGAAGTGGCCCCCGCCTGTCTTTCGCGTTCGAAGCGAACCACCCTTATAATGCGTCCGATGGAGGTGGCCCTGAACCAGCGGGGAATCCCCGCGCGAGCGGTCGTGTCCGTCCGGGGACTCCGGAAGTCCTTCGGGGGCAACCACGTCTTGCAGGGCGTGGACCTGGACGTGGACGAGGGCAGCGTCACCGTGGTCATCGGGCCGAGCGGCTGCGGGAAGTCCGTCCTCATCAAGCACATCATCGGTCTCTTGCGGCCCGACGAGGGGACCATCCTCGTGGACGGCGAGGACATCACGCAGTTGTCGGAGCGCGCCATGACCGGGGTGCGGCGGAAGTTCGGGATGCTCTTCCAGCATTCCGCGCTCTTCGATTCGATGACGGTCCTCGACAACGTGATGTTTCCCTTGCGCGAGCATGCCCGGATGCCGCGGCGCGAGATGCGCGACCTGGCGGTCCAACGCCTGAACCAGCTGGGGCTCGTCGGGGTCGAGGAGGTGTACCCCGCGGAACTCTCCGGGGGCATGAGGAAGCGCGTGGGCCTCGCGCGGGCCACCATCCTGAACCCCAAGATCGTGATCTACGATGAACCGATGACCGGCCTCGACCCCATCATGTGCGAGAACGTCGAGGACATGATCCTGACGGCGCGCCGGGAACTTGGCGTCACGTCGATCCTCATCAGCCACGACATGGCCTCGACCTTCCGGATGGCGGACAAGGTCGCGATGCTCCACGAGGGCCGGATCGTGATCCAGGGCCCGCCGGACGCGGTGAAATCGTCCCGCAACGAGGTCGTCCGGCGGTTCATCTACCTGTCGGGGACCGGTCCCCTCACCCTCCCGGAGGCCGGCGCGTGAACGTGAAGGAGATCCGGGCCCCCCTGGTCGTCGGGCTCGTGGGAGTCGTCGGGGTCGTGGCCTTTGTGCTCCTGTTCGGGTCCGTGCAGCGGGCGGTCGTGAGCCCGGGGGAGGGCTACCGCGTCACGGCCGACTTCGAGGACGCCTCGGGGCTCGCGAGCCACTCGCGCGTCACGATCTCGGGGATCCCCGTCGGGACCATCGAGGAGATCGGCCTCGTGACGCTTCCCGACGGCCGGACGAGGGCGCGGGTCGTCCTCCGGATGCGCGACGACATCGTCCTGCGCCGGGGGACCCCGGGGCCGGACGGGACGATGGTGAACGGGGCGGTCATCACCCGGCGCACCGCGACGTTGCTCGGGGACTACTACCTCGAGATCTCGCCGGGGTTCGACGGGCCCGCCCTCGGGGACGGGGACCCGATCCCCCACGTCGTCGGAGAGGCAGGGATCATGGCCCTGACCGCCAAGATCGAGAAGGTCACGGACCTGGCCCCGACCCTCCAGAAGATCGCGGACGACGTGTCGCGGATGACCGGGGCGTTCTCGGCGATCTACGGGGGCCCCGAGGGGCAGGAACGGGTGGGACGGCTCGCCTCGGCCGTGGAGAAGGCCGCGGAGGACATCGCCGCCATCACCGGGGAACTGCGCGCCTTCGTCGGCGAGGACGTCACGGCCCCTCGGGGCCGCGTGGGGCGCATCCTCGGGAACATCGAGCGGTTCTCGGCGGACGCGGCGCGGTTCAGCGGGGAGTCCTCGGATTCCCTGGCCCGCACGGTCCGCAACGTCGAGGTCATCACGGACGAGATCCGGGTCCTGCTCGAGCGGGACGGCGACGGGGGGGGCGCCGAGAACCTGCGCGCGAGCCTGTCGCGGCTGCACGCCTCCCTGGACCACCTGGAGTCGGCCACGCGCCACCTGGCGAGCATCGCCGAGAAGGTGGATTCCGGACAGGGGACCCTGGGCCGCCTCGTGAACGACGACACCCTGGCCCGCAGGACCGAGGAGGTCGTCACGGAGGTCGGAGACCTGGTCAAGAGCGTCAGCCGCCTCGAGACCCAGGTCGGGTTCCGGAGCGAATACAACCTGTACCAGAGGGCGGTCAAGAACTACCTGTTCCTGAGGTTCCAGCCGTCAGAAGACAAATATTATCAGTTCGACCTCGTGTTCGACCCGCGCGGCAGGACGACCACACTCCAGCGCCTGACCCTGACGAACGACCCGACCAGGCCCCCCGCGCTGACCGAACGCGTCACGGAGACGCGCCTGGACCTGAAGTTCTCGCTCCAGTTCGCGAAGAGGCTCGCGTTCCTGACCGGGCGCTTCGGCCTGATCGAGAGCACGGGCGGCCTGGGCCTGGACTTCGAGTTCTTCCGGGACAGCCTCAAGTTCTCGTTCGACCTCTTCGATTTCACCGCGGACCAGTTCCCCCGGCTGAAGTTCCTGTGGTCCTTTGTCTTCCTGGAGCACTTCTACGTCGCGGCCGGCGTGGACGACCTCCTGAACCAGGCGGGCCGGGACTACTTCCTCGGAGCGGGCTTCCGGTTCACGGACAACGACCTCAAGGCCCTGCTCATCACGACGCCTTCGCTCCCGGTCCAGTAGGTCGTCCCATTCCGAGACAGAAACGGGGGACTGGTCGGGGGGTCAAACCACAAGTCGGCGTACAGGGGGAGTCCGCCGACCCGTTGCTGGCCTGCCCCCCGACCAGCATCAAGAGGGTCGTCTGGAAGGCTTACGCCTTCCGGAGGGAGAATAGAGTGCGCAAGGCCAACGTGTAAAGTGGGCACACTGGCCTGCGCAAGAGGAAAGATAGCCAGTCCTTTTTCGCCTGTCAAGT
>DYKK01000317.1 GCA_020722625.1 Anaeromyxobacter dehalogenans | reverse complement strand
AGTATCAGTGTCAGAATCAGTTTCAGTGTCCGGACCACGTTGGACGCGGGGGACGGGGCGCTGCGGCGGGGTCACGTGCGCCGCGGCCCCGGATGGCGGCTGCCGGATTCCGGATCCCGGCGACAATGGCAGAGACCGGGCCACCCGCCCCGCATCAAGACTTTGGACCCCCACGAGCCCGGTTGACCCGGAAGGGACGGTCCCGGCGCCGCAGAGTCCGACTTCCACACGGATTCGAGACCCAAACGGCCGAGGGGCGTTCGCGTCAGGGCCTTATTCGTTCGGCCGCCAGGGCTGTGGGTCGCAGTCGAGGCCGCAGAAGGCCATGGCGTAGTCCACGCACGCCTGCTCCCAGAAGCCCGGTCCCCCCGAACTGGGGCAGCACAGGGGCATGGCATCGCAGACGCAGTCGTAGTCCATGCAATCCCAGCCCTGCGGCCCCGGGATGCACGAGGGGCCGGTTCCGACAAAACACGCCTCGGGGACGAACTTCCACTGGCCGTCCTCGCAGAAGACCTCCATGGCTGGAGGCAGCGGGGGCAGCACACTGTCGTCCTGCCCGCACCACCCCCCGCACCCGTCCGGGCCGCAGACGCGGCCTTCGCACTGGGGCTGACACTCGCACTTGTGACCCACGCAGGTCCAGCCGGCCGCGCAGGATCCACAATCAAAGGGCATCCCGCCGTCCGTCGCGACGAGCCCACACTCGAATCCGAGCTCCGCACACGAATACGCCCCCGGCGACGCGCACGCGGCCTTCATGACCCCAAGTGGGTCGCACGTTTCCGCCCGGCAATACGAGGCGCACATGTGCGACCACTCCTCCAGACAGCACGACGGCATCCAGGCGCACACGCACGCCTGGCACGCGCACCCGCCGCACGTGGGGATGCCCGGGGTTGCATCGCACCCGTCCCCCGGCGCCTCGCACAGGTTGGCCATGGTGCACACCTTTCCCTGCGGGCACGACCCACACGGGGACCCGCACTCGTCCACCCCGCACCGCTTGTTCTGGCACGTCCCGAGGCAATCGGGCTTGACGCGGCACAGCCCGTCCTCGCAGGACCACCCGGACGGGCACTCGACACCCTCCCCGCAGCCGGCGGTGCAGACGGTCGCGGCCCCCGGTCCGACGGGTTCGCAAAGGCCCGAGGCACACTCCCCGGCCGACTTGCACGCTCGACCCATGTCTGGGGGCACGCCGGGGAGGCACGTCCCCAGTACGCAGTGGCCGCCCTTGGCGCATGGGCCGCAGAAGGCCCCGCAAGGCTCCACCCCGCACTCCCGCAACCCGCAGCCCGCAGGCAAGAGCGTCGAGCACTCGGGGCACGAAAATGAGGGATCGTATTCATCGCACTTCTTCGCACACCCCCAACCCCAGTGTTCGGAACAGCACTCCGGGTCCTGCTTGCAGACGAGCCCCTCGCACGGGCAATCGGGACAGCCAGGGTCCTCCCGCGGGAAGCAGGCATGGTTGACCGGCACGCAGTGCCCCTCCTCGCAGGTCTTGCCCACCTCGCAGGCCCCGCACAGGTTCCCGCACCCGTCCACCCCACATTCGCGGCCCTCGCACGTGGGGTCGCACACGGGCGGCGGGACCTCCACCTCCCGGCAGTGGCCGTCCACACACGTCCAGCCCTCCATACAATTGGAAACCAGGAAGCCACTCCCATCGGGCGCGCAAATCCATGCGTGCCGCTCATCGTGGCAGATGCCGAGCCCGGCGGGGCACACGTCCGGAACACAAATGTGGAAATCTTGATGGCAGAACTGTTCGGGGGGGCAGGTGTCCTTGAAGTCGCCCAAATCAGCACACTCCCACTGTTCACAGACGCCCGAAATGCAGTGGCCTTCCGGACAGTCCGGGTCCGAGGTGCAGGGTTCCGACACCTTGCACGACCCTGCGTCGCAGTACTGGTTGGGCCAGCAGTCCTCCGCTGTCCGGCACTCTACACAACGGCCCTCCACGCAGAAGTACGGCTTGCAGTCGTCATCGCCGACGCACGTCGGCGGCACGCAGGTCCCGTCCGCTCGGCAAAGTCGGCTCTCACAATCATACCTGTCTCTACATTCTATACAACGGCCTCTCTCGCACAGATACCCTTCCGGACACTCATCCGGCGACATGCAAAGGATTACCCCCAAATCGGACACGTAAAAGTAGTCCCCAACGGGGAATGCGTCCTCCGACCCCGTGGACGCATCCGCGGCGCCGTCCTCTCGGGCGAGGCCATCGGCGATACCCGCGTCCACCTCCACTGGAAGCACGTCGAGCCCCGGCCCGCCTCCGCCCCCGTGACACCCCACCGCCGCCGCGATTGCCCACAACGCCACCAGTGAAGTCCGCATGGACGCCTCCTCATCTGCTACGGAGCCCAGTAGAGACGGAAACACCCACTGGCCCCCCAGTCCGAAAACATCCGCTGAGCACCCCCATGCCTCCTCCGGCTGCCTCAGGTTCCTGGGCGCCAGTTTCGCCCTCCGCAGGGGGAACAGGTTCGGGGACCCAGGGCCCTGAACACGTGTCCGGCTCGCCGAGCCAGAAAACGTCGGCGGCCTCCTTGCCGCTCGCGGAATCCAGGGTGGGGTCGCCCTCGGCCCCTGACTGGGCGGCGGCGGGCCCTCCTGCCAGGATGGTCAGCACCATCGCGGCGAACCCGAGTTCAGGGAATCCTTCCTTCCTTCCTTCCTTCCTTCCTTCCTTGCAACTTTCGTGTCTTTATCGCACACCTCCGCAATCTCCACATGTAATTCGCCCGAGCACGGCGAAGTGTGACATCGCCCACCCTCCGTCCCAGCCAGGACCTCGCGCCGTATCCGCTCCAGCGTTCGCTCCAGTCGCTTGCGGACCGCGGTCGAAGACATCCCAACCTCGGCCGCGACCTCCTGGCTCCGAGACCCTTCCGCCCACAGGCGAAGGATTTCCTTGTCCACCGGGGTCAGGGCGACCCGCGCCGCCCGTCCCAGGACCTCGGCGCACTCGACCGTCCGATCGGGGCCGTCCCGGGTGTCCGGCTCGTGAGCGACCGCCGCCAGGCTGCAACGGTTCCGGACCGTGGACCGCACGGCCGATCTCAGACGAAAACAGGCCATGCGAAACACCCAGGACCCGGGGACGAGCACACCCCATCGGCCGTATCGCTCCCACCACGCGACAAGGGTCTCGGACACGGCCTCCTCGACGAGGACCCGTGGGACACCGGCGCCTCCAAGTTTCCGATGCAGTTCGCGGAGGTCCTCAGGGTGAAATGTCTGACCACGTCGGCTCGGCTCCCCGCGACTTCCCCGGGCGTTCCCCCTGCTCATCGTCCCCCCATTCTCCCCGCGCGTTCTCCGGCGCGCACTCCGGTCGTCGGCCTCCCGTCGGGTCATTGTAGCAGATTTCGGGGGGCTGGGCGCGCGATACCAGGGCAGGGCCAGCGGCAACTCGAAGCGCCCCACCCCGGCCACCATCCGGGTCGAGCCCTCGGGGAGCAGCGCCAGAAGCAACTCGAAGCGGTCCGAGGTCCCCGTCCTTTCCCTGGCGGCCCAGGACGAAATCAAAGGGGACAGGTTCAGGGGTCAAGGACAGGGGACGCGGACAGGAACACAAACAGTGTCAGTGACAGGAAGCGAGGCCGCTGAAAAACGGGGAGACGGAGAGGCCGTTTGAGCCGTCGTGACGCCCCGTCCCCCGCGTCCAACGTGGTCCAGGCTGCTGATAAACGGCCATACGAAGACGGCGCTTGACCTGTTGCGGCGCCCCGACCCCCCGCTTCCAACGAGGCCCTGACACTGTCACTGCCCCCTGTCACTGAACCTGTCCACGGAATCTGCCCTCTGTCGCGGC
>DYKK01000005.1 GCA_020722625.1 Anaeromyxobacter dehalogenans | reverse complement strand
GCCGGATGCCGGACTTCTACGAAGAAACTCGACGCGAACCTGGAGCCGCGGGCACCTGGACAAGTTCAGGAACAGGTTCAGAGGGCAGGTTCAGAGACAGTGACAGCGGTCAGTGACAGTGTCCGTGTCAGTGCCAGTGCCAGGACAACGTCGGTCGCGGGGACGGGGCATGAGGACGAGACCGCGTCCACCGCGACCCCGGATGCCGGATCCCGGGGGGCGTCACCCGGTTGCGCCCGGCCCGGCGTTGTCGTACCATTCGCCGGCCTTTTTCGACCGAGGGTCGGCCGATGCTTGGAACCCTTCGAAAACAGTCACGTTCGGTCATCGTTTACGTCCTGTTCGGCATCATCATCGTGGTCTTCGTGTTCACCTTCAACGTGGCCTCGCCCGACGCGGGGTGCGCGGGCGGCGGGAGCCAGTCGAGGGCCACGACCCTGGCCACGGTCGGGGATGTCCAGATGGACCTGTCCGACCTGACCATGGGCATGGCCCTGTCCGCGGACCCGCCCCCGGTCGGGGCCGCGGCGGACCCGCGCGCCTTCCAGATGGAGTGGCTGTACCGGACCACCCGGTTCGCCCGGCTGCGCGGGGAGGACACGCGGTACCTGCGCTACGGCCCCGACCCGTCGCGGGTCTCGCCCATCAAGGCGCGCAAGGTCGCGGACGACCTGATCGAGACGTACCTGGTCTCCGAGGAGGCCCGTCGTCTGGGCCTGCGCGTCGCGGACCACGAGGTTCGAGACCGACTCCTGTCGGAGTTCACGGACTCCGATGGTCAATTCCGCAAGGGCCAGTATGAGAACTGGGTCCGGTACGGACTCAAGACCTCGCTCGCCCGGTTCGAGGACTTCGTCCGGCGGGAGGTCCTGCGCGAACGGATGATTGACCTGTTGACCGCGCAGGTCGCGGTCCCGGAACGCGAGGCCCGCCTCGTGGCGCGGCTGCGGGCGGCAAAGCGCGAGTACGAATACCTCGAGGTCAACCCGGACCTCCTGGCCCGCGCCCTGCCGGTCCCGGCCGAGGAGGTTGCGGCCTTCCTCGCGGGTCGCGAGGCCGAGGCCCGCACCTTCTACGAGGAACACAAGTCGGAGTTTCGCGTCGAGCCGCGCTACGACTTCCACCTCGCGAAGTTCAGCGCGGCGTCCAGGAAGAGGATGGGGCTCGTCACCGACGAGGAGCAGCGCAAAGGTCTCGAGGCATCCTGGACCGACGCGAAGGCCCGGGTGGAACGGGCGGCCGCGCGCCTGAAGGGGAAGTCGGGGGACGAACTCGTCACGGCCTTCGAGGCGATGGCCCGGGAGATGTCGGACCATTCGGCCACGAAGGAAGCGGGGGGCCGGGTGGAGTCCCCGTGGCCCGAAAGCGGCCTGTCGCTCCTCGACGGGGCCGTGGCGTCCGCCCTGGCGTCCCTGGAACCCGGGGCCGCCTCGGACCCCGTGGCCGGGGACGACGGGTACTACCTGCTCCTGATGCGGGAGCGCCTGCCCGGTCGCGAGCGCCCGTTCGAGGAGGTGCGCGAGGAGGTCGCGCGCCGCATCCTCCAGGGGGAAAAGGCCGCGGTCACCCTCGACACCGTGGTCGCCGCGGTCCTGGCCGCGGCCCGGCGGGACCCGACTCGCTCCCTGCGCGAGGTGGCGGAGGAGGTCAACGCCCCCTACGCCCCGCAATCCCCGGTCCGGTACGGGGAGACCGGGGGGGTCGCGGCGATGCCCGGGTCCCTGGCGGGCCTGGCCGAGTGGAACGCGGATGCGGTCCCGGGCATCGGGGAATCGAAGGAACTCGCCCAGGCCCTGCGGGGCCTGACCCCGGAGCGTCCGCTCGCGGACGGGACCTTCCTGGTCGCGGGCTCGCGCTACGTGGTTCGCTTGAAGGGCGAGACCGCGGCCCCCGCCGACCCGGACCCGAAGGATGTCGAGACCGCGCGCGAGGAGATGCTGACCCTCAAGCGGCTGGCCTGGTATCGCGAATGGTACGACGAGTTGCGCCGGCGAGCGGCCGCGCAGGGCCGGCTCGTGGAGCACGACGGCCTGACCCGGTTGATCCAGGAGGAAGTCCGATCCCTGGAAGAGGCCCACAAGCAAGCCGCGGACCGGCCGGCACCCAGGTGAGGTGCCCGCAGGTCTTGCAATCGCCGCAAGAAAACAGGGGACATCGAGATGGCCGCCATCCTGACGAACGACAACATCGCCCCGGCCGTGTTCCGCATGGTCGTGGTCGCCCCGGAGGTCGCCCGTTCCCGGCGGGCGGGGCAGTTCGTGATCGTCCGCCCCGGCCCGGGCGGCGAGCGCATCCCGCTGACCATCGCGGACGCGGACCCGGAGCGCGGGACCATCACGCTGATCTACCAGGTCGTGGGGAAGACCACCGCGGTGATGAGCCTGATGGACCCGGGCGCGGAGATCGCGGACGTGGCCGGGCCCCTGGGGCAGCCGACGCACGTCGAGCGTTTCGGTCGCGTGGCCTGCGTGGGCGGGGGGATCGGCATCGCCCCCCTGTACCCCATCGCCCAGGCCATGAAGGCCGCGGGAAACGACGTGACCGCGGTGCTCGGGGCGCGCACGCGGGACCTCCTGATCCTCGAGCCAGAGATGCGGGCGGTGGTGGACCGCGTGGTGGTCGTGACGGACGACGGCTCGTACGGCGCGAAGGGGTTCGTGACCGACGCCCTGCGGGGTCTGATCGACTCCGGGGAGCGACCCGATCTGGTCGTGGCGATCGGTCCAACCATCATGATGAAGATGGTCTCGCTCCTGACGAAGGAGGCGGGCGTGCGCACCCTGGTCAGCCTGAACACCATCATGGTGGACGGGACGGGGATGTGCGGCGGGTGCCGGGTGACGGTCGGGGGCCAGGTCAAGTTCGTGTGCGTGGACGGGCCGGAATTCGACGGCCATCAGGTGGACTTCGACGAGATGATGAAGCGGCTTCGGACCTATCGCCGGCAGGAGGCCGAGTCCTACGAGGCGTTCCGCACGCGGCATCGCTGCCGGCTCATGGAACGAAACGCGGAGGCGCGAGGATGAGCGACGACGGGAACCTCACGGCGAAGCAACGACTGAAGATCCCCCCGGTCCCCATGCCGGAGCAGCCGGCCGACGTCCGTCGGGCGAACATCCGGGAGGTCCCGCTCGGGTACACCCCGGACCAGGCCGTGGCCGAGGCCGAGCGGTGCCTGATGTGCAAGAAACCGGTGTGCATCCAGGGGTGCCCGGTCGAGGTGGACATCCCGCACTTCATCCGCCTGGTCCGCGAGCGCCGCTTCCACGAGGCGGCCCTGGTCGTCAAGCAGACGAACGTCCTGCCCGCGGTCTGCGGCCGCGTCTGCCCCCAGGAGGACCAGTGCCAGCAGGTCTGCACGGTCACCAAGAGCCACAAGGACATCCACCGAAGCGTCAAGATCGGGAACCTGGAGCGCTTCGTGGCCGACTGGGACCTCGAGCACCACCCGGACATCGAGGTCCCCGATGTCCGAAAGACCGGCCGGCGCGTCGCGATCGTGGGGTCCGGTCCCGCGGGGCTCACCGCTGCGGGGGACCTGGCCCGGATGGGCCACGACGTCACGGTCTTCGAGGCCCTGCACCGGCCCGGCGGGGTGCTGGTGTACGGCATCCCGGAGTTCCGTCTGCCCAAGGCCATCGTGGACCGCGAGGTGGACAACCTGCGCCGCCTGGGGGTCCGGATCGTCTGCAACGTCGCCATCGGGAAGTCCAGGACACTCGAGGACCTCTTCCGCGAGGGGTACGAGGCCGTCTTCGTGGGCACCGGCGCGGGCCTTCCCATCTTCAAGAAGATCCCGGGCGAGAACCTCCTGGGCGTCTATTCCGCCAACGAGTACCTGACCCGCGCGAACCTGATGGACGCCTACAACTTCCCCCACGCCTCGGACACCCCGATCATCCGGGGCCACAACGTCGTGACCTTCGGCGGGGGCAACGTGGCCATGGACGCGGCCAGGACCGCCCTGCGTCTGGGAGCCGAGACCTCGACCATCCTGTACCGGCGCTCCGAGAAGGAGATGCCCGCACGCCTCGACGAGATCGCGCACGCAAAGGAGGAAGGGGTCGTGCTGCGGATGCTCCAGGACGCCATCGAGATCCTGGGCGACGAGGACGGCTGGGTCACGGGGGTCCGGTGCCTGCGGATGGCGCTCGGTGAACCCGATGCGAGCGGTCGCCGCCGGCCCGTCCCCATCGAGGGGTCGGAGTTCGTCATCCCCGCCGACGTGGTGGTCGTGGCCATCGGGAACGGCCCCAACCCCCTGGTCCCGAAGACCTCCCCGGAGATCCGCACGAACAAGTGGGGCAACATCGTCGCGGACCCTCGGACCGGCAAGACCTCGATGCGCGGGGTCTGGGCCGGCGGAGACATCGTGCTGGGCGCGGCCACCGTGATCCTGGCGATGGGCGAGGGTCGAAAGGCGGCTCGTTCGATTGACGAGTATCTCCGGACCGGCGTCTGGGAAGAGTCCCCGGCCGCGGAGGCGGCCCCCGCACCGGCCTGAGTGGACCCCATCCCTGGTTCCACGCGAGGATCTCTACACGAGGAGGGGACCTCGTTCCATGTGGCCCTACGCAGAGTTCTTCGCCGGCTTCGCAACCCTGGTCGTCGGGCTGACCGGCACCGGGATCGCCCTGCGTCACGGCCGGCGCGCGGCGCGGGCCTCCTTCGGCCTGGCCCTCGTGATCGAGGCCCTTGTGATCGCCGGCCTGTTCCTGGACTGGGGGTACGCCTGGTTCAACCGGACGGCCCTGGACATCGCGCTCAACTCGAACATCTGGGTCGCCCTCCCGCATGCCCTGGCCTTGATGGTCCTCATGGCGACGTTCGTCTGGGGTCCGGGGACAGCCCCCTGGTCCGTCGTCCTGGCCGCGGTCCAGTCCGCGTCGTTCCCGCCGGTCATCTTCCTCGTCGAACTCGACACCGACGCGAGTTTCCTGTCCGCCGCGCCCCTCGCGTCCATGTATCTGTCGGTCCTGGCCGCCTTTTTCCTTCTGCCCGAGGCCTGGTCGTCGCTCCCCCGCGAGGGTTCCCGGTGGTTCGCCATCGCGTTCGGACCTCGTGCCCACCTGATCGAGGCGATCCGGTCCCTCGCGGCGCTCGGGTTCTCGGTCTCTCCGCCCGAGACGGTCCTGGAATCCGGACAGGCGGTCGGGCGAATCGGCGCCACCGAGGTCCTCGTGACCTCCCGCCCCTCCCTCCTGCCGCCGGCGTATGCGCTCCGGATCCGGTGGACCTGGACCCATGAGCAGCCGGGGCTGAACGTGTCGCGGCCGGGATTTGCGCGGAGCGAGCAGATCACTCCGGTGGGACGCTCCTGCGACTACGTCGGTCTGTCCAGGAATTCTTTCGAAATCTCACCGTCCAGTCTCTCGGACTTTCTGGTCGCGGTCGCCCGCCCTGGTCCCCCGGCCCCGGCCGGCGACTGAGGTCCGGGTCACGGTTCCAAAGGAACATCCTGATCAAGGTCCAGTCCGGATCCTGGTGGGGATGGTGTGGGGGGATGTCGAATCGTAGATTTCGGATGGAACCACTGGAATCCCTGGATTCTTTTTCCGATGGACCCTGTCGGATCCCTGTGGGAAGGCCGGTGGAGTTCGGGTCGGCGCGCGGTGCAGAACGTCGGTTTCGACCGCGACCGGACACGACTTGACGGACTTTTCGACCGGGTTTTCGACTTCAATCCGAAATCCTGATTCGCCGCTGTCCGGACGGTGAATCAGGGCAAGGACCGCCGGGTTGCCCAGGACGACCGGGAGCGATACAATGGGGGCCGGCTGGGAGCCGACGAGGACCGTGGAGGCTGCGCACCGGAGAGTCATTCGTGGACCAGAAAAAGAACCATCGTGACCTGATCCGCTGCTCGTTCTGCGGGAAGACCCAGCACCAGGCCAGGAGGCTCATCGCGGGGCCGAACGTCTATATCTGCGACGAGTGCGTGGACCTGTGCAAGGACATCATCGCGGAGGAGGCCGACCGCGGCCGAGCGGTCGGTGTGAGCCGGTCCCTTCCCAAGCCGAAGGACATCGTCCGGGTGCTGGACGAGTACGTCATCGAGCAGGACCACGCCAAGAAGGTCCTGGCGGTCGCGGTCTACAACCACTACAAGCGGATCGAGTCGCGCGGGAGGCGCCGGAGCGGTGACGTCGAGATCCAGAAGAGCAACATCCTGCTGATGGGTCCGACCGGGTGCGGAAAGACCCTGCTCGCGCAGACGCTCGCACGCATCCTGAAGGTCCCGTTCGCGATGGCGGACGCCACGTCGCTGACCGAGGCCGGCTACGTCGGAGAGGACGTCGAGAACGTGATCCTGTCGTTGCTCCAGAACGCCGACTGGGACGTGGAGGCGGCAAGCCGCGGCATCGTCTATCTGGACGAGATTGACAAGATCGCCCGCAAGTCCGAGAACCCCTCCATCACGCGGGACGTGTCGGGGGAGGGGGTGCAGCAGGCCCTCCTGAAGATCCTGGAGGGGACCGTCGCGAACGTCCCGCCCAAGGGTGGACGCAAGCACCCGCAGCAGGACTTCGTGCAGGTCAACACGACGGACATCCTGTTCATCTGCGGGGGGGCCTTCGTCGGACTCGACAAGATCATCGAGAGCCGGCTGCGCGGCGGGTCCATCGGCTTCGGGTCGGCGGGGGCCAGGCGAGGCAAGAGGAGCCTCGGCGAGGTCCTCGCGGAGATCCAGCCCGAAGACCTGCTCAAGTACGGGATGATCCCGGAGTTCGTGGGGAGGTTCGCGGTGATGGCTCCGCTCCACGAACTCTCCGAGCAGGCCCTGGCCCGTATCCTGGTCGAACCGAAGAATTCTCTTGTAAAGCAATATCAGGCGTTGTTCGAGATGGAGGGGATCTCGTTGCGGTTCACGGACGAGGCGCTCCGGGCCATCTCGAAGCTCGCGATGGAACGGGGAACGGGCGCCCGCGGCCTGCGTAGCATCCTGGAGCGGGTCATGCTGGACCTGATGTACGAACTGCCGAGCCGCCAGGGTGTGAAGGAGGTCGTGGTGAACGAGGAATCGGTCACGGCCGGGGAGCAGCCCCTGGTCGTGTATTCCGCCAGCGCCGAGTCGGCGTGACCCCGCGGTCCGGGTGGGACGATGCAGGCGGACGTGATCGCGCGTCGGGTCCGGGTGTTCGGCCGGGTCCAGGGCGTCTTCTTCCGTGCGTTCACGCGCGACGCGGCGGAGTCCGCCGGGGTGCGGGGCCTCGTCCGAAACCTCCCCGACGGTTCGGTCGAGGCGGTCCTCGAGGGCGAGGAGAGCGCGGTCCGGAGGGTCATCGAGTGGATGAGGGAGGGCCCGCCCGCGTCCCGCGTGGACCGGGTCGAGGTCGAGGAGGCGGCGCCGGCAGGGCGTCGCGGGGCGTTCACCATCGAGCGATAGGTCCGGGCGGCCCGGTCGGGTTTGGGACAGCGATGAAGCCGATCTTCGCGCCGTGGCGCATGGAATACATCACGTCGAGGAAGAAACCCGGCTGCGTCTTCTGCGACCTCCCGGGCCTCGGCCTGGGCGAGGAGAGCCTGGTCCTGGGGCTGAACGACCACGCCTACGTCGTGCTGAACCGGTACCCCTACGTGTCCGGGCACGTGATGGTCATCCCGTACCGCCACGTGGAGGACCCCCTCGACCTCACGCCCGAGGAGTGGCGGGCCATGAACGACCTGGTCCGGCTCGTGGTCCAGGCCCTGCGGAACGAGTACCGCCCCCACGGGTTCAACATCGGGATGAACGTGGGGATCGCGGCCGGCGCCGGGATCCACGAGCACATCCACGCCCACGTGATCCCCCGGTGGACGGGGGACAACAACCTCATCTCGGTCCTGGCGGACACCCGCGTGATCCCGGAATCCCTGTCCGAGACGTGGCGCCGGCTGGAGCCAGCGTTCCGGACCGTTCATCCCACCAAGGAGGGCGAGACACGATGAGGCGAATCGCGTCCCTGCTCGTGGCGCTCACCGTCCCGGTCGCGTCCCACGCGCAATCGAAGGTCGCGACGACGCTCTACAAGGAGGGCGTGGTCCTGGGCAACGAGGGCAAGGTGGAGGAGGCCCTGCCGAAGTTCCAGGGGGCCGTGGGCCTGGAACCGAAGGTCTTCTTGTTCCAGTTGAAACTGGCCTACGCCTACGAGATGCTGAAACGCTATCCCGAAGCCCACGCGGCCTACGAGCGGGCCGTGGCCCTGAACCCCCGCTCGCCGGAGGCACGGCGGGGCCTCGCGGACGTGCTCCGGCGCGTGCGGTTCCTCGACGCCGCGGAGCGGGAGTACCGGGAGGCCTTGCGCCTGCGCCGGAACTACAAGGAGGCCCTGGTCGGGCTCGCGTACCTGTACGCGGACCGCGGGGACCTGGACCGGTCCGCGGAGGTCTATGCCCAGGTCTTGCGGGCGGACCCCAAGGACGCGGACGCGGCGTTTCGGGCCGCGAACGTCCTGTGGCGCCTGAAGCGGTACGAGGACGCGGTCGGCTACTACCGCAAGGCGTTGCAGATCCGCCCCGACTTCCACGATGCCCGGTTCGGGCTCGGGATCACCCTGCGGGACATGGGCGACACGGACGGGGCGCGCCGCGAACTCAAGGCCGCCTGCGAGGCCGGGGTCAAGCAGGCCTGCAAGCGCCTCTTCCAGATGTAAACCACCCTCATCTGAAGCCGAGGGCTTCGCGGCGCCGGGCTGGGCCGCAGGGACGGTTCGAGGCCGCCGCCTTCAGGCGGGGGAGGTCCTGCGAAAGCGGTCGCCTGAAGGCGAGGACTTCAACCCTCCCAGGGCGGGACAGTGAATCTCAAGACTTCGACGCGACCGCGGGGGGCTCGTCGTCGTCGCGCGAGTAGTACCCGTGCCGGTCGCCGTAGTACCCGCCGTACCCGTAACCGTAGCCATACCCGTATCCGTACCCGTAGCCGCGCCGCCGCACGTCCAGGTCGTTCAGGATCACGCCCAGGGTCCGCGCCGAGACCGCGGCCAGTTCGCGCCGCACCTGGGCGAGGGACTCGTTCGTGGTCCGGCCGACCTTGACGACCAGGACCAGGCCGTCCGCGACGTCGCTGATGATGCGGGGGTCCGCGACCGGGATCACGGGGGGAGAATCCAGGATCACGGTGTCGTAGCGGGACTGGAGGTCCCTCAGGATCGCCTCGAAGCGCGGGGACGAGAGGAGGTCCGAGGGGTTGGGCGGGACCGGGCCGCACGGCAGGAGGTCCAGGTTCGGCACGGACGTGGGCCGGAGGGTGGATTCCACGGGGGCGCCGTCGCCCACGAGCAGGGACGACAGGCCGGCGTCGGCCTCGATCCCGAAGGTCCGATGCAGGCGGGGCCTGCGCAGGTCCGCGTCCACCAGGACCGTGCGCGATCCGAACCGGGCCAGCGTGATCCCGAGCATGATCACGACGGTGGACTTGCCTTCCCAGGGGTTCGCGGACGACACCACGATCGTGCGGATCTTGCGGTCCGGCAGCACGAACAGGAGGTTGGTCCGGATGGTGTTCAGGGCCTCCGACACCTGCGATTTCGGCTTCTGCAAGGGGTAGAAGTCGCGGTCAATGACGCCGGGGTCCGCCTCGCGCGGGACGCGGCTGCCCTTGCGCGCGCCCGGGATCGAGGGGATCACCCCGAGGCACGGGGCCCCGAGCAGGCGCTCCGCGTCCTCGCGGCCCTTCACCGTGTTGTCGAGCGTCTCCATCAGGAACGCGAGCCCGACTCCGAGCAGGACCCCGAGCAGGCCCCCGACCACCACGGCCAGGCGCAGGTCCGGGCGGATCGGGCGCTCCGGGACCCGGGCGAGTTCCTGGATGCGGACGTTGTTCGTCTCGACCTGGGCGCTCAGGGACGTCTCCATGAACCGGTCGTGGACCTGCTTGTACACGTCGGTCGAGGTGTTCTTGCGTTCGAGGAGCGTGTTGTATTCGAGTTCCAGGGTGCCCATCTCGGACAGGTCCGCCTCGGCCCGGCGCAGGAGGGCCTCGACCTCGGCGAGGGAGGACACGACCTCCTGGTAGTCGCCCTCGACCTGCGCGAGGTGGGCGCGGACCTCGGACTTCAGGGTCGCCTCCATCTCGCGGATCTGCTCCTCGAGAGCGAGGAGCTTCGGGTGCTTCTCGCCGTAGGTGACCGCGAGGCCGGTGCGCTGGTCGCGCAACTCGACGAGGCGCGACTTCAGCCCGATCAGCAGCGAGGACGTCAGGACGGACTCCATCGGGACCGAGAACCAGTCCCCGGCCGCGATCAGGCGGCGGACGCGGGCGCGCCGGGCCTCGAGGTCGGACTTCTTCAACTCGAGGGCCCCGCGGCGGTCGTGCAGGGTCTTGACCCAGGCCTGCAACGCCTCCTTGCTGGCCTGGAACGAGCCCACGTTGTGGGCGCGCTCGAACTCGAGCAGTTTCTGGTCCGCGTCCTCCTTCTCGCGGCGGTAGCGCTCGACCATCTTGGCGAGTTCCGAGTTCGCCTCGTCCAGGACGGCGCGGCGGTAGTCAATGTTCTGGTCGCGGTACGCGAAGACCACCTCGTTCGCGATCTCCGCGGCGCGCTGCGGGTCGTGGTCGTCCACGCTGACGGTGACCAGGGTGCTGTCGCGCACCGCCTCCACCGTGATCCGGTCCTGGAGGATGCGCGCCGGGACCTTGTTCGCGATGCGGCGGCGGCGCTCCTCCTCGTCCACGGTCTCGCCGGGGGCGAGGCCCAGGAACGCCGGGTCCTCGTCGAGCCGCAGCTTCTCGACCACGCGCGACGCGACCTCGAGACCCGCGATGACCTTCTGCTGGGTCTGGAAGTACTCGCGGGCGATCCAGTAGTTCGTGGAGCCGAGCTCCACGACCTCCTTGACGCCGGCCAGGACCCGCGGCGGGGAGGACTCGATGATGACCGAGGCCGTGGCCCGGTACACGGGCCTTCGCTGCCGCGTGTAGAGCGTCACCGACCCGAGGACCGCGACGAAGGTCAGGAGCGACCACCACTTCCGCCGGGACAGGACGAAGGTGAACCGGTGGACCTGGTGGGCGAGGTCCGACTTGAGTCCCGCCTGCGGTTCCGTGTCCACGGTCGCTCCCGGCACCGAGCCCGCCCCGCGCGGAGGCGCATCATCATACCCGAAGTCGCTCGGGCTGGCGAATTCGCGGGCCTCGCGGGTCGCGGGACCTGTCCGGCGGCGGCCTCCGCCTGGGCCGTCTATCCGCCGTCGGCCGGAGGGGAGGGGCGGCCGGCGGCCGCCTGGAACATCTTGCGGTCCTGGGCGTACTGGAGGGCCTCGTCCGGGGTGACGCGGTTCTGCTTGACCAGGTCGAGGAGGGACTGGTCCATCAGGCACATCCCGAGGGCCCGCTGGGTCTGCATCAGGGACGGGATCTGGTGGGTCTTGTTCTCGCGGATCAGGGCCGAGAGGGCCGGGGTCCCGATCAGGACCTCGAAGGCCGCGACCCGGCCCCTGGCCTCGGCCCGTTTCAGCAGGACCTGCGCGATCACCCCGCGCAGCCCCTCGGACAGCATCACGCGGACCTGCTCCTGCTGCGTCGTCGGGAAGGCGTCAATGATCCGGTCCACGGTCTTGACCGCGCTGTTCGTGTGCAGGGTGCCGAACACGAGGTGGCCGGTCTCGGCCGCGGTGATGGCCTGCGAGATGGTCTCGAGGTCCCGCATCTCGCCGACGAGCAGGATGTCCGGGTCCTCGCGAAGGGCCGCGCGCAGGGATTCCGCGAAGGACCCCACGTGCTCCCCGACCTGACGCTGCGTCACGAGCGCCTTCTTGCTGCGGTGCACGAACTCGATGGGGTCCTCGATCGTGAGGATGTGGGCCGGGCGGGTCTCGTTGATGTGATCGATCATCGCGGCGAGCGTCGTGCTCTTGCCGGACCCGGTGGGTCCCGTGACCAGGACCAGGCCCTTGCGCAGGTCGCACAGGCGCATGATCGGCTCGGGCAGCCCGAGGTCCTCCGCGGACTGGATGCGCGTCGGGATCAGGCGGAAGACCCCGCTCGCGCCGTTCCGCTGAATGAAGACGTTGGACCGGAACCGCGCCGCCTCGTCCAGGGCGTAGATGAAGTCCACCTGCCGGCGCTCGCGGAACTCCGCCAGGCGAACCTCGGGGAGGATCTCCTCGAACATCTTCAGGTTCTGCTCGTGGGTCAGGGGCGGCATCTCGATGCGCACGAGGTCCCCGTCCACGCGCAGGTACGGGGGGGACCCCGCGGGCACGTGCAGGTCCGACGCCCCCATCCGGATCATGTGCTGGAACAGTTTGTCCAGTTTCGCCATCTCACCGATCCCGTTGCACGTCGCCCGGTCCGGCCCCCCGGAAGACCCCGCGGGCCGCCCGGCCGAACAGGACGCCCGCGGACCTCGGGGGACGCGAGCGGATCGCGGCCCGGAGGGAACCCGTCACCGGCACGAGCGCGACGCGCCGCCCCGAGGCGTCCCCGGAAACCACGACCGCGGCCGGCGCCAGCGCGGACGCGAGGACCGCGCGACTGCGGGCCTGCTCGACCAGGTACTCCATCGCGGCGCCGGGGGACGCGATCGGGAGGATCGCCAGGACCCGGCACCCGCCCGCCGCGGCCCTCAGCGCCCCCTCGATCGCGCCCGGGTCGTACAGGTCCTCGATGGAGAGGAGGTCGGGGTCGAGGCCCAGGGCCGCCTGGATCCGGGCCGGGTCCGGGGCCGTGGTCGCGGCGGGAAGGCGCAGGCGGACCGCGCCCGGCGGGAGCGTCATCCCCGACGGCCCCAGGTGGAAGACCCGGTCACCGGGGCGCGCGACCTCCCCGACCAGGAAGGCCAGGGCCCGCGATGTCGCGGGCCCACGCGGGCCGATGACCGGGGTGAATCCGGCGGCGCGGGCGATGTCGCGGGACACCGCGCCCAGAACGGACTCGTCCAGGCCCGTGGCCTCCACGGGGCCGTAGCACGCGTCCAGGGCGGCCCGGATCTCGTCCGGGAGCCCGATGCTCGCGACCACGGTGCGTCCCGTGACCTCGGCCAGTTCCGCGAGGGCCTGCCGGTTCGTCGGGTCGTCCATGACCACCGTCAGTTCGTCCCCCACGAGGAGGAACGGGACGACCATCAGCCGCCGCGCCACGTCCGCCGGGACCGCGCGCACCGCCTCGGGGTCCACCGCCTCGGGCCGCACCCGCACGAACGAGTACGCCTGCTGCTGGGACAGGCCCCAGCGCACGTCCTCGGCCGAGACGATCCCGAGGTCCATCAGGACCTCCCCGAAGCGGCGGCCCGTGCGGCGCTGCTCGGCGAGGGCGGCCTCGACCTGCTCCGGCGTGATGATCTGGCTCTCCAGGAGGATGGCCCCGAGCGCCTTGCCCTTCAGGTCGTCGCTCATGGGAGGGATGCTAGCACACCGCCGCGGGTCACAACGACAGGACCATCCGGTCCAGGGCCGCGCGGGCGAACGGCTGGTACACCCGGTCCTCGTCCCACCGGCGATAGGCCTCGACCACGGCCATCAGGCGGTCCGGGCCGACGCGGTCCAGGAAGGCCCGCATCCGGGGGGCGAGGTCCGCGTTCGCGAGGGCCTGCGGGGGCAGGTCCGCGGCCACGAGCAGCAGGTCCGACAGGAGCGACCCCAGGAGGGCCATGTAGGTCGGGACGTCGTTCCGGTCCGCGGCGATCCCCTCCGAGAAGGCCAGGCGCTCGCCCGCCCCCTGGTCCGGCAGCGCGAGGAAGGCATCGAGAAACGCGCGCCGCTCGCGCAGCACCGGGTGTTCCAGGAGCGCGAGCGCCCGGCCGGGGGACCCGCGGGACAGGACCGCGGCGTCCCGGGCCTCGTCCTCGGGTCGGTCCGGCCGGCGGCGCAGCAGGAAGCGGACCACCTCGTCCGCCGGAAGCGGGCCGAACGGGACCTGGAAGCAACGCGAGACCACGGTCTGGGGCAGGACGTCCGGGGTCGGCGTGACCAGGATGAAGAGCGAGCGGGACGGCGGTTCCTCGAGGGTCTTGAGGGCCGCGTTCGCGGCCGGGAGGTTCAGGAGGTGCGCGTCGTCCACCAGCAGGCACTTCCACGGCCCGACCATGGCCTCGAAGTACAGCCGTCCCATCAGCGAGCGCATCTCGTCAATCTTGATCTGGTGGCGGTCCACGGCCGCCACGTGCAGGTCCACGAAGGTCCGGTCCTGGATGGCGCGGCAGGTCGCACACTCCCCGCACGAGTCCCCGTCCCGCCGGTTCGGGCAGTCCAGGTACGACAGGAGGGCGAGGGCCATGGTCGCCTTGCCCACGCCGTCGGGGCCGTGGAACAGGTACGCGTGCGGGACCCGGTCGCGGTCCACCGCGCGGCGGAGCACCTCCTTGACGTGGTCGTGGCCCGCGATGTCCGCAAACCGCATGGCGAAAAGAATCCCTCCGGGAAGGGTCACGCGCCCGCGTCGGGGTCGTACCGGAACAGCGGGCCGTGGACGCGCTCCTTGAGTTCGCGCCCGAAGCGGCGCGTCCAGTCGTCCTCGAAGAAGAGCCGGCGCATCAGGGCGCGCAGTTCCACGACGCGGGTCATGTTCCACTCGGTCAGGAGGGCCGGGGGCTCGTAGCGCAGCGAGCGCAGTTGCTGGACGACGTTCTCGGCCTCGAGGTCGCGCACCTGCGTCACCTCGAACTCCGGCGCGTCCTCGACGAATCGTTCGACCCGCAGGATGTTGCGCAGGAAGAACTGGGGCGTCTTGTGCTCCATGCGGCCGCCCAGGTCCGGCGGGGGCTCGACCATCCGGCGGGGGAACTCGCGCCCGCGCAGGCGGCGCGCGGTCTGGAGGACCCGGCGCGCCAACCGGTACAGGGGGAGGTCCTCCATCGAGCGGGGGCCTTCGAAGGCCTCGGGACCGAGCGCGCGCTGGTAGCGGTCGGCCAGGCGGCGGCCGAGACGCTGCGTGACGAGGGGGAAGTCTTCGGAATCGCGGCTCACTTCTCGACCTGGACCTGCTCGCGTTCCTGGACCTCTTCCTCGTAGTACTCCGGCGTGTGCTCGACGTGCGTCACGTCGCCGAGGGCCTCTTCAAGGAACTTCGTGATTTCCTTGCACTTCTTGCCCTTGGCCCCCTTCACGCCGAGGCCCACGGACCCGTCCGGCCGGACCTCGATGTCGATTTCGTACTTCATGTCAACCTCCCTTTCTTTAGTAGCGCCGCACCCTGATGTGCAGCGTCTGGTCCTCCTTCTCCTCCTCGAGGGCGATGGTGTAGCCGCGCTTCTTCAGTTCCTCCTTGACCTTGTGCGCCGAGTACTTGCGCAGCACGAGCTGCACGAACTCCTGCTCGGTCAGGCCGCGCGTGGTCTCGACCCCCCACCAGTCCGCGACGAACCGCACCCCCTGCGCCGTGACGATCACCCCCACGTCGTAGGACTTGCTCACGTGGATCGCGAGGTCGGCTTCCGTCTTCTGGCGCTGGTAGCCCCGGACGTGGACCTTCTCGCCGGCCTTGGCCTCGGTGAAGGTGAATCCGAGGTCGTGGAGGGCCCTCTTCAGGCACACGACGTCGTTGATCTTGGTCTGCACGGTCGTGAAGTGGGACATGGGTCTTCCTCCTCTCCTTCAAGAGATCTCGAGCCGTTGCACCGGCCCCTCGTCCGGGGCCTCCTCCGACACCGAGGCGCGGCGGGCGCGGGACGAGGCCCACTCGCGCATGGCGTCAATGTTTTCCTTCATGGTGTATGCCAGCGGGATCATCTCGGACGCGCTCTTGAGGATCCGCTCCGTGGTCAGGTCCTCGTGGGCCTCGAAGGCGTCGTAGAGGGCCGAGATGATGGACTGCTCGACCTCCGCCCCCGAGAACCCCTGCGTGGACGCCACGATCCGCTCCACGTCGAACTGCGCCGGGTCCCGGTGCACCGACGACCGGCGGTTCAGTTTCTCGATCTGGATGCGGACGATGTCCGCGCGCTCGCGCGGCGAGGGCAGGTCCACGAAGAAGATCTCATCGAAGCGGCCCTTGCGCAGCAACTCGGGCGGGAGCATGGAGACGTCGTTGGCCGTGGCGATCACGAAGACCTGAGTCTGCTTCTCCTGGAGCCACGTGATGAACGACGCGAACACGCGCGCCGTGGTGCCGGCGTCCGACTCGCCGGACGACTTCGTGCCCGAGAAGCCCTTCTCCAGTTCGTCGAGCCACAGGATCGAGGGGGCCACGGCCTCGGCCGTGCGGATGGCGCGCCGGATGTTCTCCTCGGACGACCCGACGAGGGACGAGAAGACCTTGCCCACGTCCAGGCGCAACAGGGGCATCTGCCACAGGGACGACACGGCCTTGGCCGTCAGGGACTTGCCGCACCCCGGCACGCCGATCAGCAGGATCCCCTTGGGGATGGGCAGGCCGAACTCGCGCGCCCGCTGCGTGAAGGCCAGTTGACGCTTCTTGAGCCAGTCCTTCAGGGTTTCGAGCCCGCCGATGTCGTCCCACTGCTCGCGCGACTCGAAGAACTCGAGGATGCCCGACTTGCGGATGATGTGCTTTTTCTCGTTCAGGATGGTCTCGATGTCGAGGTCGCGCGTGCGCACCAGGGACTTCGACAGGACGGACCGGATCTCGTTCGCCGTCAATCCGAGCGCGGCCTCGACGACCCGCTCGCGCAGGTCCGGGTCCTTGACCAGGCGGATGTTCGCGCGGTCCTTCATGGGTACGCTGTCGAGCGTGCCCTGCACGATGTCCTGGATCTCGGCGCGGCCGGGCAGATCGAAGTCCACGACCGCCATGTCCTTTTCGAGTTCCAGGGGGGCCTTGAAGATGGGCGACAGCAGGATCATGTGCTTCTTGTACTTGCTGCGCGTCGAGAACGACCGGCACAGGTCGCGCAGGCGGCGCACGATGGTCGGGTCCGTCAGGTACGGGTGGAAGTCGCGGAACACGAAGACCCCGTTGTCCTCGTACTTGTCCACGTTCTCGAGGGCCCTCAGCGGGTCGCGCACGTCCTTGGGCAGCCCCGTGCCCTCCTCCTCGAACCCCTCGGTCACGCTCCACGTCACGAACTTGCGTTTGCGGCGCCCGCAGATGTCCCGCAGGGCCGCCTCGACGCGGTCCTCCTCGGGGGAAATGATGTACAGGAGCGGATAGGCGGCGCGGATGAGGTCCTCGATCTCCTGGGTGCTCGCGATCCCGGGCGTCTTCATGAATCCTCGCTTTCAGCAGGGGACGGGGCGTCGTCGCGGGTCCGGGCGCGTTCGCCGAGGAAGGCCTGGAGCGCCACTGCGTCCGTCGCCAGGACCCGCATCAGGTCGCGCAGGGACTCGAGGGCCTCGGGGAGCGTCACGCCGCGAAGCGCCGACAGGGCCTCCTCGGGCACCGGGGCGCCGCTGCGTTCCAGGCCCTCCAGGAACCCGAGGATGTCCCGGGACTCGGCCTGAAGGACCCGCGCGTCGTCCACCACGGATTCAAGCCGCCCGGCCACCTCGGAGTCGAGGTCCGGGCCGCCGGGCGCGGGTCCGGGGGCCTTCGGGCCGCCGGGCGCGGGGTGCACCGCCTGCAACCGGGTCTGCGTCTCCTCGAGCCGCCCCTGGAGGACCTGGACCCGCTCCTGGCTCGCCTGGAGTTCCGCCATCACGCGGGCCCGCTCCTCCGGCGAGAAGGCGTCGCGCTCGCGCTCCAGGGCCTCGACCTTGCGAGTCAGGGCCTCGACCTGCTCCGTCAGGCGCTCGACCTCGCGCACCCTGGCCCGGTACTCGGGGTGGTCCGAGATGTCCTCGCGCTCGGACTTGCGGGTGCGGGCCGCGTCCTCAAGGGCGCGGATGCGGGCCTGGAGCGCCTCCGCATCCGCCCGGGCACCGCTCACCTCCGCGTTCAGGCCCGACAACTGGGTGCGGAGGTCGTCCACTTCCCGGCTCTTCTTGTGAAAGTCGTCCAGGAGCCGCTGCTTCTCGTGCTCGAGGTCCGCGAGCCCCACCCCGAGGCGCGCGGCCCGCAACTCGCGGTCCTTGTCCTCGACGGACCTCTTCAACTCGGCGATAAGGTTGCGGTTTTCCTCGATGACCGCCTCGAGGTTGCGGACCTTGCGCTCCAGTTCCCTCTGCCGCCCGGAATCGGACGTGCAGTACTCCTGGAGGCGTTCGTTCTCCTCCTGGATCGCCTTGAGGTCATACTCGCGGATGTCGAGTTCCCGTTTCAGCCGCTCGAGCTCCCGGTCCTTCTCGGTCATCTTGACCTTGAGGTTCTGGACCTCCTCGGACGTCTGGCCGGTGCGGCTGCGCGCGGCCTCGACCTGGGCCTGGAGGGAGGCGACCTTCTCGCGCAGGTCCGCGGCCTCGGCCTCGCGCTCCGACGCCTCGTCCCGCGCCTGCTGCAAGAGCCCCTGCGCGTGGGCCACCTGATCGCGCATGTCCAGATATTTCGCATGGATACTTTCGAGGCTCGAATTCGCGGTGGCGGCCCGGCTCTCGGCGTCCTTCAGGCGGCGTTCGCTGTCGGCCACGACCCCCCGCAGGTGTCGGACCTCGTCCTCGCGCTCCGCGAGGGCGGAGCGGGCCTCGGTCAGGCGTTGCTGGAGGTCCGCGACGTCCGGGGCCTCGCGCGCCTGGACCTGCTTCTGGAGCGAGACGAGTTCGGCGCGGAGGGCGTCGTTTTCCTTGCGCAGGCGGGAGGCCTCGACCAGGGCGAAGGCCTCGGCCCCGGCCCCGGCCGCGGGGGGCGTCGCGGCCCGCCTGGGAGGGGCCTCGGAGGCGGCTTCCCGGCGCGGCGCGGGCTCCGACTTCAGGGTCCGGGCCGGGGCTGCGGGATCGGGCTTCGGGGGGCGCGCGGGGGCCGCCGGCGCGCGGGCGTCCCCGATGAACCGCACCACGACCTCCCCGAGTCGGACGGAGTCCCCGTCCTTCAGCGGCGTGTCGGCCTGGACGCGCTCTCCGTTGATGAACGAACCGTTGACGCTGCCCAGGTCCTTGTAAAGGTAGGCCCCCCCCTGGAACAGGACCTTGCCGTGGTTGCGGCCGACCGAGGGGCTCTTGAGGACGACGTGGCACGAGGCGCTGCGTCCGAGCACGACCCCGGACTGGGTCCTCGGGACCTCGACCTTCCGGGGCTGACCTGCGGCGTCGGTGAATTCGATCCACGCCATGACAACGTATGATAGGACAGTATGGAGGGCAAGTCCACCAGGGCGGTTCGCATCGCGGTGGCCGCGGTCGCGAGCCTGGTGTTGCACGCGGCCCTGATCGGGGGCGCGGCCCGGCTCCGGCCGGACGCGGGACGCCCCGGCGGGCCGCGCGGGGACGCGGTCTTGTTGCGGGTCGTGGACGCGGCGCCGCGCGCGGCGTCCGGCATGAACCCCCTCGCCGCCTCGAAACCGAATCGAGAGGCGGTCCCCCCCGCGGGCGATGCGAGACGCCGCGTGGCCCGGGCCGCCCGACCCGCCGCGCCTCGGAGGACGGCGGCCGGCAAACGGGTGGCGGCAGCCCCGGGGACCCCGGCCCTGGAGCCGGCGGGCGGGACCGCGGTCGCGGGCGGGGAGCCGCCCGGTGCCACCGAGGCGGGGGGACCTGCGGCCCCGGGCCGTCCGGAGGCGGCGGTCCCGGCGGCCCCCGAGACCGGCGACCCGGGCGGCGGGTCGCCGGGGGAGGACGCGATCCTCGCCAGGAGGCG
Source organism: Anaeromyxobacter dehalogenans (assembly GCA_020722625.1). Classification (GTDB taxonomy): domain Bacteria; phylum Myxococcota_A; class UBA9042; order DTJE01; family DTJE01; genus DYKK01. The sequence continues at coordinate 4,219 of DYKK01000005.1, read as the reverse complement.
CGCCTACGCCCTGGTCGTGCGCCAGGCGATCGAGGCCGGCCGAACGTACCCCGTGGGGGCCCGGCGCCGGGAGGCGGAGGGCGAGGTCGTGATCCGGGTGCGCATCGGGGCCTCGGGCCGGGTGGACGAGGTCCGGGTGGAGGCGTCGTCGGGACACCCGGACCTGGACCGGGCCGCCATGCGGTTCGCCCGATCGGTCCCCCGGCTTCCTCCCCCGCCCGGCGGGTCGATGTGGGTGCGCATCCCCATCGAGTTCTCGTTGCGCTGAAGGGGGTCTTCGCGCGCGGGAGGCCGTCCACGATCCGCCAGCCCGATCTCGGCAGCACGACGGAACACCTTGGTATGTCTTGGTTTCGCGCCAGCCGCGACTGGGAAGTCGCGGCCCCAGGATGGTGAAATGAAACGAAACAAATTTCATGTCTATTCGAAGAATTGCGGAAATTGATAGCGGATTTGGCGCCGTGCCCCCCGTGCTATCCTCCGCGTGTGAAACGCCTTTTCCCGTTGGTGCTGTTCGCCGGCGCCGCGGGGCTGTACCTCGCGGTCCGGCCCGAGCACCTCCCGGCCTGGGACGCGATCCAGATGGCGCTCGGCCTCGACGCGTTCGACATGGCCCTGCACCAGCCCCACCCCCCCGGCTACCTGGCCCCGATGGCGGTCGCGTGGGTCCTGCACGCGATGGGGCTCGCCGCGGACCTGGCCATGCAGGCCCAGTCCATCCTGGCGACCGCCCTGGCCGCGGTCGCGGTCTTCGCGCTCGGTCGCCGCCTGGGGACCCCGGGGGAGGGCGTCGTCGCGGCACTGTTGTTCGCGGTGCACCCGGTGACCCTGTTCTATGCGGTGTCCGGCGAGACCTACCCCGCCGAGGCCCTGGTCGCGGTCCTCCTGGTCGGCGCGGGCCTGCGCGTGGGCCCCGGGGTCTCGCCCGCGCGCCTCGCCGCGTTCTTCGCCCTGGTCGGCCTGTCGGGCGGGGTCCGGCAGAGCCTCCCCCTGTTCTTCCTGCCGTTCGTGGTCTGGCGCCTGGTCGCGGCGTGCCGGGACGGGCGCGGGGCCGCCCGACCCCTCGCGGTCGCCTCCGCGTCGTCCCTGGCGGGGCTCGTCGTGTGGCTCGTGCCGCTTGTGTGGCTCGCGGGAGGCCCCGGCCGGCTTGCGGACCTGTTCGGCACCCAGTTCTTCCGCCTGTTCGGCGCGCACTACTCGCCCCTGCTGGGCGCCCCGCGGGCTGCGGTCCTCCACAACCTCGACGTGTTCTGGCGCTTCGTCGTGGAGGGGCTGTCCGCCTCGGGGATCGTGGCCGCGGTCCTCCTGGCCGCGACCCGCCTTCGCCCCCTGCGGGGGGACGGGTTCGGGTGGGTCCTCGCCGCCTGGATCGCCCCGGCCTTCCTGTGGTTCGGGCTGATGTTCATCTACAAGAGCGGCCACCTCCTGTTCCTGGTCCCCGCCGTCGCCCTGGCCTCGGCGCGGGCCGTGGCGCGCGGGGTCGGGTCCCGGCCCCTCTCGCGCGCGGTGGCGGGGGCCGCAGTCCTGGCCCAGGCGGGCCTGTTCCTCGCCCCGCCCGAGGCGTGGATCCGGGCCGTCGGGGGGCGGTCCTGGCCCGCGATCCAGCACGCCGAGACCCGGACGGCCGAGACGCTTCAGGCCCTGCGCGGCCTGGCCCCGGGCCACCCGGACCGCGTGGTCGTCGTGACGCGCGACGGCCGGTTCGATTTCCGGACGGCCATGTTCTATCTGCCGGAGATGCGCGTCCTGTGGACCCTGGACCGGGAGTCCACCGGCGCAAACCGACCGGGGGCCGAGGTGTGCGAGGCCCGGGCGCGCCGGGTCCGGTGCGCGTCGGGCGCGGGGTTCTGGACGGGCGAGGCGTGGCCCGACGAGGCCGAGGTCCGCCTGGACCCGGAGGTCCGGTTCCTCGCCTGGTTCTGGGACCCGAGCGGTCGCTTTCGCGAAGAGGCGAGGCGGGTCGTACCGGTCCGCGACGTGCCCGCGGGTCGGATCACGACCCTGGAGGTCACGGACCTGGACCGGGTTCCGGGGTCGGTGTTCCGGGTCGGTCCGTACCGGTTCGTGCGGGGCGGGCCCGGGGTCCCGGACGGGGAGGGACGACGATGAAAACGCATGCGGGCGTGGTGACCGCGGGGAGCGTGGGGATCACGCTCCTCGTCTGGGCCGCGTGTTCGGCGCGGTCCGGGCCGGGCCTGGACGCGGGCCCGACCGGGGACGCGGACATCGCGATCCCCGGCGAGGCCGCGGGGGACGTCGCGCTCGCGGAGGTCGAGGCCGAGTGGGACCCCGGCGGCCCGCTCGTCCCGCCTGCCTGCGAGCCCCGGGGGCCGGAGGGACCCGCGATCCCGATGGAGGACTTCTTCGCCCCGGAGTCCGAGACGCGCCCCTTCCCCAACCTCGCCCTGGCCCGCAACGACCCGGCCTCGCCCACCGGCGTGCGCCTGGCCTTCGAGGTCCATCCCATGCGGGACCTGTTGAATCATCTCGATGGGTTCGGCGCCACCGCGCCCTTCGTGGTCCCCCTCCCGTTCGCGCCGGAACCGGGCTCCCTCGAGGAGGGGGTCTTCCTGGTGAGGACCGGGTCCGCGGACGACCCCGAGACCGACCCCGCGAGGCTCGCCCGCGACCGCGTCCCGGTCCGGGTGGGCTACAACGCGGACGCCCAGGCCCTGGTGGTCGAGCCGCGCGTGCCCCTGGCCGAGCGGGAACCCTGCGCCCTGGTCGTGACCCGGTGCGTGAGGGACGAGGGCGGGCGCGCCCTGGGCCGCGCGCCCGCGATGGAGCGCCTCGCGGACGCCCCGCCCGCCCCCCCGCTCGTCCACGAGATGCACCGCGCCCGGCGCTACCTGGCCCGCCCGGACGTGAACCTCCCGGAGGACGCCGTCGCGCTGATCCTGCCCGCGGTGGTGCGAACGACCACCTCGCGCCTGCGCGCGCTCCTCGCGGACCCGTCGCCCCCGGACCCGTCCCCGGCCATCGAGTGGGCCATGCCCCCGGCCCTGCCGGACGGGACCCTCGACCCCGAGTTCCTGGCCCGCGTGCCGGGCCTCAAGACCCTGATGGACGAGGAGTTCCCGCCCGAGCAGTTCTCCCGGTACGACTTCGGGGCGATCGGGGTCGCGGCCATGGGGCGGTTCACGGTGCGGCGGTACGTGGACCCGGTGGCGTGGGTCGAGGCGGGTGGCCCCGCGACGGGATTCGAGGACCTGTCCGTGCGGTTCTTCCTGACGCTGCCCGCGGCCGGGGCGTCCGCGCACGCGCCGCCGTTTCCGGTCGTCGTCTTCCAGCACGCCTTCGGGGTCTGCAAGGAGACGGCCCTCGCGCTCGCCGGGGCGTTCTCGCGGGAGGGGCTCGCCGTCCTCGCGGTGGACGCGGTCGCTCACGGAGACCGCGGCGGCGGGTGCCCCTCGGACCCGGCCTCGTTCCTGACGCTCGGGGAGCCGGTGCGGCTGTGGTACCACTTCGCGGAGTCCGCCCTCGAGGCCGCGCAGGCCGCGCGGATGGCGCAGGGACTGGACGTGGACCTGTGGCCGTGGCCGGACGGGGACGGGGCGCCCGACCTGAGGCCGGGGGAGGTGGGGCTCGTGGGGCAGTCCATGGGGGCGTTCCTGGGGGCGGTCGTGGCCGGGGTCGAGGACGGGGTCGGCCCGGTGGTCCTGAACGTGGGAGGGGGCCAGGAGGGGCTGTTCTTCGCGTGGGGCATGACGTCGTCGCTGGGCCTGGACCCGTGGACCCTGTCCTTCTCGGACATTCCCGGGATCGCGCTCGACATCCTGGGGCCGGTGCAGGCCGCGATGGACGACGTGGAGCCGCTCGTGTTCGCCGCGGGGACGCTGGGCCCGGGAGGGCCGGCCCATCGTCACGTCCTGATGCAGCAGGCGATCGAGGACGAGGTGGTCCCGGCCGAGGTCACGGCCCGCCTGGCCCGGGTCTTGGGCCTCGCGCGCCTGGCCCCGGGGTTCCGGGCCGTCGCCGGCCTCCCGGACATCCCGGCCCCCGCGTCCGGAAACCTCCCCGGGGGCCGGACCGGGGTCCTCGCGCAGTTCTCCCCCGCGGAGCACGCCTTCCTGCTGATCAACGACCATCCGGACCGCGACCCGGACCTGATCGTCCGGGCCCAGACCCAGGCCGCCCGCTTCCTGCGGTCTTTCTTCGATGAGGCGGTCCCGACCGTCGTGGACCCCGATGCCCCGGGCAGGCTTCAGGCCGAGCGAGG
>DYKK01000316.1 GCA_020722625.1 Anaeromyxobacter dehalogenans | reverse complement strand
CGCGACCCCACTCGCTCGCGAGGTCAATCGTGCCGCCGTGGTCCGTGACGATCCCGTAGACCACGGCGAGCCCGAGGCCCGTCCCGGCCCCCACGTCCTTGGTGCTGAAGAAGGGGTCGAAGACCTTGTCGAGGTGCTCCTCGCGGATGCCGTGCCCGTCGTCCTCGACGGCCACGCGGACCTCGCTCGCCTCGCGGCCTCCCTCCACGTCAATCACGATCCGGCCCCCGTGCCGCGGGCCGTCGGGTCGCATCGCGATCGCGTCAATCGAGTTCATCAGGAGGTTGATGAAGACCTGCTGCAACTGGTTGAAGTCCGCCCGCACGGCGGGCAGGTCCTCGGGGACCCGGACCTCCATCTGGATGCGGTGCTTGGACAGCGGCCCCTGGAGCAAGGGGAGCACGGCCTGAAGCACGTCGGCCAGGTGGACCTTCCCCCGGACCCCCGTGTGTTCCCGCGAGAAGTCGAGCAACTGCCGGATCAGGGCCGAGATGCGGTCAATCTGCTGCACGATCACGCGCAGGCCCTGGCCGACCTCCGGGTGCTCGCCCGCCACGTCGATCAGGTACTCGGCCCGGCCCGAGATGATGTTCAGCGGGGTCCCGACCTCGTGCGCCAGGCCCGCGGCCAGGCGGCCGATGGCCGAGGACTTCTCGGCCTGGACAAGCCGTCTCTGCGCGTTCTTCAGGTCCGCGTAGGCCGTCTCGAGTCGGTGATAGAGCATCGCCCGCTCCAGGGCCACCCCGATCCAGTTCGCGATGGCCATGAGCAGGTCCTCGTTCTGGCGGTCCGCGTTCGCCTCGCACCGGGTGACGACCGTGAGCAGCCCGAGGTCCTCCTCGCGCCCCTTCAGCCGGAACAGCGCCACGGGACACAAGGCCCCGGTCTGCGCGAGCTCGTCATCGGCCGGGACCGTCACCATGCCCGGCAGGGGCTCCGGAAAGACCCGCCCCGACTCGCAGAACCGCGCGACGTCGGGCATGGCGGCCAGGGCCTCGGCGGTCGCCGCGGACATGCCGGACCAGGCGAGGGGGTGCAACCTCGGGGACTCCCCGGGCTTCGCGTCCGAAAACGACAGTACCGCCGCGGCGCGGACCTCGGCCAGGTGGCGGGTGGCCTTCACCGCGGCCCGGGCCACGTCCTCGGGTCCCAGCGCGCTCGACAGGGCCTCGGACAGGCGGTTCTGGACCTCGAGACGCCGCAGGTACAGGCGGTTTCGCTCGCGCAGGTGCTGGCGCTCGGTCAGGTCGCGCACGATGGACAGGAGTTCGTCCGGGGCGCACGGCTTCAGGATGTAACGGGTCGCCCCCTGGTTCATCGCCTCGATCGCGCTGTGGACCGAGGCGTTCCCCGTCACGATCACGATGTCCAGGTCCGGGGCGGCCGCGCGCATCCGGCGAAGGAGTTCGATCCCCCCCATGTCGGGCAGCCGCACGTCCACGAGGGCGATCCCGCCGGGACAGGCCCGCACGGCCTCGAGGGCCTCGGCCCCGGTCCGGCACGTCTGGACCTCCTCGACCTCCTGCGACAGGATGTCCGAGAGGGTCTCGGCGAGGAACTGGTCGTCGTCCACGATCAGGACCCGGCGCGTGGGCGGCGGGGACGGGGGCGCGGGTCCGGGGGCCTCGTTCATGGGACGTCCTCCGCGGGCAGACGGATCGTGAACACCGCGCCACCCTCCGGGCGGTTTGCCGCCTCGACCGTTCCGCCCTGGGCCTCGGCGAAGGCCCGCACCAGGGCGAGCCCAAGCCCCGTGCCGCCCGACTTCAGGGTGTGAAACGGCGCGAAGACGGCCGCCTCCTCGCCGGGCGGCAACCCCGGCCCCGAGTCCGCGACCCGCGTCACCACCTCGCCGCCCTCCCGCGTCACCGAGACCGCGATCTCGCCCCCGCCCGGCCCCATCGCCTCGACGGCGTTGCGGACGAGGTTGCGCACCATCCGGGCCAGGAGCACCGGGTCCGCCTGTCCCGTCACCTCCGCCGCGGGCAACCGCAGGTGGACGGCCGGGGCCCCCAGTGCGGCCGTTTCCGCCGCGTCCCGGACCCGTGCGGCCACGTCGCAGGTTTCTGGATGCGCGTCCACCGGCCGGCCGAGGTCCAGCACCGCCTCGGCGAGGCCCCGCGCGGCCCGGACCTCCGCCTCGAGGATCTCGAGGGGACGGCGGACCGCCGGGCCCGCGTCGGGCAGGCGGTTGCGCAACAAGAACAGGGCGTTCTGCATCACGGAAAAATGGTTCCTCAGTTCGTGCGCGAGCCCCGCGACCTCCGTCCTTCGTAATTCCGTCATTTCTCCCCCTCCTCCGGTCCAGCCGATTCTAGCGCGAGTCCGCGCCCGTGGCCACGGGTCCGATGAGACGTTGCGCCATGGAATGATGTTCTTGTAAGGTCGCGACATCAGACGAGTATCTCGGGGGGTGTGGCGATTCGCCACGAATCGTGATACGGTTCCTCGCGGTCTTGGGGGCGGATGCGCGCCATGGAGAACTCTTCAGCGAAGGCCCGGTCGGTCCTCGTGGTGGACGACGAGCGGGACATGTGCGACCTCATCGTGGACTTCCTGGGCCGCGAGGGCTACGAGGTCGAGGCGGCCCACACCGGTTTCGAGGCCCTGGCCCGGGTCCGCGAGCAGGACTACGACGTGGTCGTCACCGACCTCCGGATGCCCGGGATGGACGGGATCGAGGTCCTGCGGGAGGTCAAGACCCTTCGCCCCGACGTGCCCGTGATCCTGATCACGGCGTTCGGATCGATAGACCTTGCGATTGAGGCCATGAAGGCCGGGGCCTTCTACTTCGTCACCAAGCCCTTCAAGATGCGGCAACTGGAGGCCCTGGTCGCCAAGGCCGCGGAGCAGCGCGGCCTGGTCCTCGAGAACCGGCGCCTGCGCCGCGAGGTCCAGGGGCACTACGAACCGGACCGGATCATCGGGCACAGCAAGGCGATGCGCGAGATCTTCCGGATGGTGGACCTGGTCGCGGACTCGTCCAGCAACGTCCTCATCGTCGGCGAATCCGGGACGGGCAAGGAGATGATCGCCCGCGCGATCCACTTCCGCAGCCGGCGCGCCCAGGGACCGTTCATCCCGGTCAACTGCTCGGCCATCCCCGAGGGCCTCCTCGAAAGCGAGCTCTTCGGCCACGCGCGCGGGGCCTTCACGGGCGCGTACACGTCGCGCAAGGGCCTGTTCGTCGAGGCCTCGGGCGGGACCCTGTTCCTGGACGAGATCGGGGACATGGGGCTCCCGCTCCAGGCGAAGTTGCTGCGCGTCCTCCAGGACCGGGTCGTGCGGCCCGTCGGGTCCAACAAGTCGTTCTCGGCGGACGCCCGCGTCATCGCCGCGACCCACCGGGACCTGAAGGCGGCGGTCCGCGAGGGCGCCTTCCGCGAGGACCTCTACTACCGGCTGAACGTGATCCCGATCCGCATTCCGCCCCTGTCCGAGCGGGCCGAGGACGTCCCGCTCCTGGTGGACCACTTCCTCGACAAGTGCGCCGGCGCCACGGGACGGCCGCGCAAGCGCATCACCGCGCGGGCCGTCGCCGCGCTCCAGCGCCGGACCTGGGAGGGCAACGTCCGCGAACTCGAGAACATCATCGAGCGGCTGGTCGTCCTGACCCCGGGGGACACGATTGACCTGGACGACCTCCCCTTTGCGATGGCCCCGGAGGGCTCGCGCGGCCCGGGCCGGGGTCCCGACGACCTCCCCACCCTGGACGAGATGGAGAGGCGATACGTGCTCCAGGTCCTGGACCGCACGGCCGGGAACAAGGAGAAGGCGGCCCGCATCCTCGGAATCAACCGCAGGACCCTGTACCGGATGCAGGAGCGGTGGGCGACGCGGCC
>DYKK01000315.1 GCA_020722625.1 Anaeromyxobacter dehalogenans | reverse complement strand
TCGGTCGCTTCGCTCCCTGCGCGGGAAGCCGGGGCCCCAGTCGCGGCCGGCACGAGACCGCGACACATCAAGGTGTTCCGCCGTGCTGTCGACGTCGTGAAGGCGGATCGGGGCTCGGATCCCGGCGTCTGGATTCGTCCCCGCGCGAGGCGGCCTTGGCCTCCTCCCACAGGGCGTCGAGGGTCGGAAGCGGCGTTCCCGACACCTCGCGCCCCTCTCGCGACAGGGCGGCCTCGATGGCCGAGAACCGGGCCCGGAACCGCTCGATCATCCGCCGCAGCGCGGCCTCGGGGTCCAGCCCCTTCAGGCGGGCCACATTGGCCGCCACGAACAGGACGTCCCCGACCTCCTCCTCGATGGCGTCCGCGTCGCCGGAAGCCAGGGCCTCCTTGAGTTCCCCGACCTCCTCGTCGAGTTTCGCGAGGACCCCGGACAGGTCCGGCCAGTCGAACCCCACGCGCGACGCCTTTTCCGACACGCGCAGCGCCATCAACAGCGCCGGCAGGCGGCGCGGGACCCCGTCCAGCACGCCCTTGCCCTCCGCCCGCTTGTACCCCTCCCATCGCGCCAGGACCTCTTGGGCGTCCTTCGCCTTGTGGTCCCCGAAGACGTGCGGGTGGCGGGCCACCAGTTTCTTCACGGAGGCCCGGCACACGTCCGCGATATCGAACCGCCCCTGGTCCTCGGTCAGGCCGGCCTGGAACACGACCTGCATCAGGAGGTCCCCGAGTTCCTCGCGGAGGGCGTCCATGTCCTTGTCCTCGATGGCCTGCACGACCTCGTAGGCTTCCTCGATGACGTAGGTCCGCAGGGTGTCGAGGGTCTGCTCCCGGTCCCACGGGCAGCCGTCCGGGGCGCGCAGGCGGCGCATGACCTCGACGAGCGCCTCGAAGGCATCGCCCGGGCCGGACGGATCTGTGTCGGGTGATTTCATGGGGCGTGCTTCTCGGGAACCGGCGCCGGCCTTGCGGGGACCTGGGTCGTCCGGAGCGCCCCGGCCCGCGCGGGCAGCCCGGCCTTGACCGCCGCCGGGATGCGGGAGGGCTGGACCTTCAACACGGGGGCCACCGCGGCCGGCGAGACCGCCGCCGGGATCGCCGCGGCCCCGGCGCCGGCCTCGAACCGGATCGCGCCCGCCTTCGACAGGTCATGGAAGTCGCCCGCCGCGGGCGAGAAGGCCTGGGCCCCCGCAACCTTCCCGTCGCGCGCCTCGATCCGGAAGAAGTTGGCGCGCAGGGTCGAGGAACCATCGGGCGGGGTCTTCCCGAAGCCCGGGAGGTCCGCGAACGGGATCGCGACCTCGACGTCCCAGCCCGTGTCCTGGTCGCCCGCACGGTTCAGGCTCCCCGTCACCTGGACCGCGGTCTGAAGCCCCCCGAGGTTGGACGCGCGCGCCTCCCGCCAGGCCGGCGTCCGGTGGGTGGCGAACACGGCGTCGAAGACGACGTTCGCGGGAGACACCTGGAGTTCCAGGTAGTCCTTGCCGTCGGCCCCGGGGTCCAGGAACACCTCGACCGCGTCGCTGTTCCACAGTTCCTCGTCGCGGTTCTTGTAGGGGGTCTCGACCGCCGGGTCCCGGACGGAAAAGGCCAGGTACAGCGTCGTGTCATCGTACGCCGCCATGACCGTGGTCGCGAGGTCCGGGGTCGCGTCGCTCCCGTCCGCGTTCCGGAACGGGGCGGAGCGGCCGGCGGCGGCCCAGGCCGCGTCGTCGAGCGTGCCGTCCACCCGGACCGCGGCCCCGGCGCGCCGGGCCACCAGGGTCGGGGCCTCGGCCCGCGCGGGCTCCCCGCCGGCCGCCACCGTGAATCGGGCGGCGCGCACGCGGTGGTCCCCGTCGTTCGGGACCTGGTCCTTGTTCTGGAGCTCCATGCGGTCGCCTCCGCCCTGCTCGCGGTAGATCGCCTCGTTGAACAGGCCCACCCAGAGGGTCGCGGGGCCGGGCCTGGTGTCCGCGGCCACGGTGAAGCGCTGGACGTCGCGGATGATCTCGCCCTTCTTCCAGTTGGCGACCGGGTACAGTTCCCCGACCGGGTGATGGTCCAGGATCATCCGCTTGCCCGCAGGCAGTTCGAGGTGGACGAAGACCTTCCACTCGCCCGGGGTCTCGCGCAGGCATTCCCAGTAGTACGTGGCGGTCAGGGTCTCTCCGGGCCGCACCCGGTCCGCGGAGAGGTCCACCCCGAGGAGGCGGATGTTGTCCCCGAAGTTGGCGTTCAGCGGGACCTTGGGGGCCGGGGCCTCGGACAGGATGTTTTCCTGGATCCGGGCGCGCTGGTCCTTGGTCAGCACGAGTTTCGCGGGCTTCCGGCACCCCCCGGCCGCGGTCGCGAACGACAGCAAGGCGACCAGGAACAATTCACGACGCATGGCAACCTCCAGGCAAACCCCGAACCCGGGCGAACCATATCGCAGGACCGGCGCGACTGCAATGGCGACCAGCGGTCAGTCTGAAACCTGAAGGCTGAAGGCTGACGGCTGACCGCTGCTATTCAGGACGATTCAATCGGGCTCGGGATACACGAACTCTCGGTGCTGGTAGTTGCGCAGGACCACGCGGTTTCCCTCGCGGCGGACCACGTACTCGGGCAGGATGGGGATCTTTCCGCCCCCGCCCGGCGCGTCCACCACCAGGTACGGGACCGCGAGCCCGCTCGTCCAGCCGCGCAGGGACTCAAGGATCTCGAGGCCCTTCGCGAGGGTCGTCCGGAAGTGCGAGATCCCCTGTGCCATGTCACAAAGATAGATGTAATACGGTTTCACGCGCATCATCAGAAGACGATGGTTCAGGGCTTTCACGACCGCCGGGTCGTCGTTGACCCCGCGCAGCAACACCATCTGGTTCCCGAGCGGGAATCCCGCGTCCGCGAGGAGGGCGCACGCCTGGAACGCCTCCCGGGTGCACTCCCTCGGGTGGTTGAAGTGGGTGTTGACGTACAGGGGCTGGTACGCCCGCAGGCGCGCCACGAGTCCCGGCGTGATGCGCTGGGGGAGCGTGACCGGCACCCGCGTCCCGATCCGCAGGATCTCGACGTGGGGGATTGCCCGCAGCCGCGCCACGATCCGCTCGACCCGGTCGTCGTCCAGGGTCAGGGGGTCCCCGCCCGAGATCACGATGTCGCGGACCTCGGGGTGGGCGCGGACGTACGCGATGCCCTGGCCGATTTCGGCGTCCGTCATGGCCGTGTCGGACCGCGAGACCTTGCGCTTGCGCGTACAGTGGCGGCAGTACATGGCGCAGGTGGGGCTCACGTAGAACAGGACCCGGTCCGGATAGCGATGGGTCACCCCCGGGGCGCGCATGTCGCGCTCCTCCGCGAGCGGGTCCTCCATCTCGAACGGCGATATCGCGAGCTCTCCCGTCCCGGGCACGCCCTGCCTGCGGATCGGGCAGGCGGGGTCGTCGGGGTCCATCAGCGCCGCGTAGTAAGGCGTGACCGCGAGGCGGAACCGGTCGGCCCCCTCGCGGATGGCCCGGGCCTCGTCCGCGGTCAGGCGGACGACCTCGGCGAGGGCCTCGGCCGTCTTGATCCGGTGACGGAACTGCCACCGCCAGTCGTTCCAGTCCGCGTCCGCCACGCCCGACCACGGCCCGCGCGGGGCGGGCGGGAACCGATCCAGGACCGAAGACGCCTCTGTCTGCAATCGCTCTTTCATCGTTCACCTCTCCCGGACATCACGGTAGCAGACCGGACCGCGGTCTGTCCAGGGCCATGCGCCGACCACGATCCGTCATCCCGATCTCGGAAGAACGGCGGAACACCTTGATACATCTCGGTTTCCTGCCGGCCGCGACTTGGAAGTCGCGGCCCCAGGGTGGTGAGGTGAAACGAAGCAGATTTCATGTTTATTCGAAGACTTGCGGAACTTGATGGCGGAC
>DYKK01000004.1:22563-23959 GCA_020722625.1 Anaeromyxobacter dehalogenans | reverse complement strand
AAAAGAAACGAAGTCGAGAACTTGCGAGTTTTTCAGCGGCCTCGCGTTCTGGGAATGACATCGGCATGGACCGGTTCAAGCAGATGAGTTAGAAGTACGTGGAAGGTCTCGAGGTCGCTCGTGGCCAGGCGAGCACCGATCCGCGGCACCATCGTCGTGCCCGGGGACAAGTCCATCAGCCACCGCGCGGTCATGCTCGCGGGTCTTGCGGACGGTGCGAGCCGGGTGCGCGGCTTCCTGCACGCAGAGGACACGCTGCGTACGGTCGCGATGATGCGCGCCCTCGGCGCGCGAGTCGTCGAGGTCTCGCCGACCGAGCTTCGCATCACCGGCGCCGGCCTGCATGGGCTGCGCGAGCCGGACGACGTCGTGGACGCCGGGAACTCCGGGACCACGGCCCGCATCGGCGCCGGAATCCTGGCCGGCCGGCCGTTCACGGCCTGTGTTACGGGGGACAAGTACCTGCGGCAGAGGCCGATGGACCGCGTGGTCGCGCCGCTCGTCGCGATGGGCGCTCGCATCACGGGGCGCGCGGGCGGCTCCAGGGCCCCGCTGTGCTTTCATGGGGGGTCCCTGCGGGGCATGCGCCACGTGCTTGTCGTGGCCTCGGCGCAGGTGAAGTCGGCGCTCCTGCTCGCCGGCCTGCGAGCGGACGGCCCCGTGACCGTGGTCGAGCCCGCGCCCACCCGCGACCACACCGAGCGGATGCTCCGGGCCCTGGGGGTCCCGGTCGAGGCCGCGGCAGGCGCGGTCACGGTCCGGCCGCCGGCCGGGACCCTTCCCCCCCTGGACATCACGGTGCCCGGCGACTTCTCGGCCGCGGCCTTCTTCGTGGTGCTGGCGGCTTGCGTGCCCGGGTCCGAACTGCGGGTCGCGGGCGTGGGCGTCAACCCGTTCAGGACCGGACTCCTCGCGGTCCTGCGCAGGATGGGCGCGGCCGTGGATGTCGAGGCGCTCCCGGAGATGGGCGGAGAGCCGGTGGCCGACCTCGTCGTCCGCGGGGGGGACCTGGCCGCGACGGGCGTCGAACCGGCCGAGATCCCCTCCCTGGTGGACGAGGTGCCCGTGCTGTGCGCCGCCGCGGCCCTCGCCGGCGGCCGGACCGAGGTGCGCGGCGCGTCCGAGCTCAGGGTCAAGGAGTCCGACCGCATCGGCGCCATGGTCGCGGCCCTGACCGCCCTGGGCGTCCGCTGCGGCGAATACCCGGACGGGCTGTGGGTCGAAGGCCCCGCGGCCCTGCGCGAGGGCGTCACGTGCGACACCCGCGGCGATCACCGCATCGCCATGTCGCTCGCCATCCTCTCCGCCGCCACCGGGACGCAAATCCACCTCACCGACACCGCCTGCATCGCGACCTCGTTCCCGGGCTTCATGGGGGTCCTTGACCGCATCGCGT
>DYKK01000004.1:20104-22463 GCA_020722625.1 Anaeromyxobacter dehalogenans | reverse complement strand
CGGGTCTCCAGAACGGCCTGAGCGTCGCAAGAAGCGCCTCGAACTGGTCCAGGTCCAGCTGCTGCTGGCTATCGGAGCGTGCCACCAGGGGATTCGGGTGCACCTCGACCATCACGCCGTGCGCATCGGCGGCCAGGGCCGCGCGCGCGAGGGGCGGCAGGATGTCTCGCCGTCCCGCCGCGTGGCTCACGTCCACGATAATCGGCAGGCGGCACATCCGGCGCAGCAGCGGCACGGCCGAAATGTCCAGGGTGAAGCGCGTCTCGCGGTTGAAGGTGCGGATGCCGCGCTCGCACAGGATGACGTTCTCGTTCCCCGCCCCGAAGATGTACTCGGCCGCCTGGAGGAACTCGTCGAGCGTCGCGCCGAAGCCCCGCTTGAGCAGCACGGCCTTTCCGGTGCCCGCGACCACCTTCAGGAGCTCGTAGTTGGCCATGTTGCGGCTGCCGATCTGGAGCACGTCCGCGTGACTCGCGACCAGGTCCACCGTGCGCGTGTCCACGACCTCGGTCACGGTCACCAGGCCGTGCTTGCGCCCCACCTCCTCGAGCAGGACGAGACCGGGCTCGCCGAGTCCCTGGAAGGAGTAGGGCGAGGTGCGCGGCTTGAACGCGCCCCCTCGCAGAAAACCCACCCCGAGACGCTTGAGCGCGCGGGCCACGACTTCCATCTGATCGGCGTCCTCGACCGAGCATGGACCCGCGATGATGATCGGGGCGCGGCCTACCTTGCGCCCGCGGATGTCCACGACCACGTCGGGCTGACCGGGCCTGCGCGCGACCCGCAGCGCCTGCTCGCCGGCCTTCTCCATCAGGCCGAGCGACGCCCTGAACACCTCCTTGAAGATCCGCTGGATCGTCTCGTCCGAGAAGGGGCCGCGGTTCGCGGCCACCAGCTCGTCGAGCATCTCCCTTTCGCGACTCGGACTGAACAGGTCCATCGCAGAACGGGCCTTCACCTCCCGCACCTTCTGGACCACCTTCGCGCGCTCGTTGAGGACCCTCAGGAGCTTGTGGTTGATGGCGCTCGTCTGCCGGCGGAGCGCATCGAGCGCCGCCGGACCGTTCGACCTGCCCCTTGCCTCCTTGGCCATCGAATGCCCTCGCGCGGAAAACAGCATCCCACCCAGGAGGGCGTCTGCAAACGGGGTGCCATGTGGCCTCGCCTTTGCAATGAAACGACCATCGCGACCTTCGGTACGCCATCCGTCGAGGAGGAGACATGGGACGCAGGACGAGGGACTCACAGGACCTCCAATCCCGCGCGCGCGACGCCGTGCGGCGCGGCCTCGACAACCTCGCGAGGCTCCAGACCCCGGCCGGTTCCTGGAAGGGCGACTACGGCGGCCCGGTCTTCCTTCTGCCCATGTACGTGGCGCTCTACCGGATCACCGGCCGCACAATGCCCGAGCGGCGGCGCGCGGGCATCGTCGAGTACTTCTTCAACGTCCAGAACCCCGACGGCAGCCTCGGCCTGCACTCGGAAGGGGAGGGCAGCATGCTCTCCACCGCGACCGGTTACGCCGCCCTGCGGTTCCTCGGAGTCCCGAGGTCCGACCCGCGCCTGGCCGCGATGCGCGAGTGGATCCGCCACAACGGCACCGCCCTCGGCGCGGCCCCATGGGGGAAGTTCACGCTGGCCCTCCTCGGGATGTACGAGTACGAGGGCCTCAACCCGATCCCCCCCGAGCTGTGGCTCCTGCCGAGGGCATCCCCGATCCATCCCGGCCGCCTGTGGTGCCACGCCCGCGAAGTCTACCTCCCGATGTCCTGGCTGTATGGCACCCGCTCGCGCGCCCCGGTGGACGACCTCTGCCGCGAGGTCCGCGAGGACCTCTACGACCGTCCCTACTCGACCATCCGCTTCGCGGACCACCGGGACACAATCGCGCGGCAGGACGCCTACAGGCCCGTGACCCCCCTCCTGAAGACGGCGAACCGCGCGCTGCTGGCGTACGAGCGCGTGCACTCGAAGACCGTGCGCCGGAAGGCCCTGGCCGAGGTCCTGCGGCACATCGAGTACGAGGACCGCACGACGGGCGGCGTCAACCTCGGCCCGGTCAACGCGATCCTGAACAGGGTCTGCCACCACTTCCGCGACCCGAGCGGCGAGGCCTTGAGGCGCGCCTGGGAGCCGATCGACGACTACCTGTGGGAGGGACACGACGGCTTCAAGATGAACGGCTACCAGTCCACCGAGCTCTGGGACACGGCCTTCGCGATGCAGGCGTTCATGGCCTCGCCGTTCGAGGGCGAGTACGCCGACACCCTGGAGCGCGCGTTCGCGTTCGTCCGCGACAACCAGGTGCTGGAGGACACGCCGGACCCCGCCGCTTTCTACCGGCACGGCTCGCGGGGGG
>DYKK01000004.1:0-20094 GCA_020722625.1 Anaeromyxobacter dehalogenans | reverse complement strand
CTGGCCCTGCCGCTTCCCCCCCGGTCCGACGTCTCCACCCGCCTGCACGGCTGGCCGGTCACCGACTGCACGTCGGAGGGCCTGAGGATCGCCATCGCGCGCGAACGCCTGCACGAACGACCGGTGCCCGAGGACCGGATGCGCGATGCCGTGCGGCTCCTCCTGTCGCTCCAGAACGACGACGGCGGCTGGGCGACGTACGAGAAGAGACGCGGCGCGCTCTGGCTCGAGCAGCTCAACCCGAGCCAGGTCTTCGGCGACATCATGGTGGACTACTCGTTCCCGGAGTGCACGTCGGCCTGCATCCAGGCGCTCGTCAAGGCCCGCGCCCGCTTCCCGGGCGAGTTCGACGCGGAAATCGCCCGCGCCGTGCGGGGAGGGGAACGGTTCCTGCGGGCGTCGCAGCGCGAGGACGGGTCCTGGGAGGGCTCCTGGGGCGTTTGCTTCACGTACGGGACGTGGTTCGCGGTGTCGGGGCTGCTCGCGGCCGGGGTGCGCGAGGACGACCCGGCGATCGAGCGGGCCGCGAGGTTCCTGCTGGACCACCAGAGGCCGGACGGCGCCTGGGGCGAGCACCACACGTCCTGTCCCACACGGCGCTACGTCCAGCACCCGTCGGGGCAGGTCGTGATGACCTCGTGGGCGCTGCTGGCCCTGGTGCGGGCCGGACACGCCGGGCGCGAGGAGGTGCGCCGGGGGATCGAGTTCCTGCTGGCGAGGCAGGCCCCGGACGGCGGCTGGCCGCGGGAGGCCATCGCGGGCGTCTTCAATCGTACGTGCATGATCAACTACGACAACTACCGCCACTACTTCCCGGTCCTGGCGATCTCCGAATGGCTTGCCCGGTCGGGGTAGTGCAGAAACGAACCTCTCCAGCCCACCGCGTGTGAAATCGCACGGGGGGAGGGTGGCCGTCGGCGTCCGCGGCCACGCAGGTCCGTTTCGGGACGGCAGGCTGTGGACCGAGGTCCTTCCTGTCCTGGCACCGAACCTGCATGGCGGCAGGACCGCCACCCGGTTTGAAGGAGGCGGTGCATGAACAGCCGGTTCGGGATCGAAGGGATCGCGGTCAGCATCCCCTCGCACTACATTGACCTCAAGACCCTCGCCGAGGCTCGGGGGATCGACCCGGCCAAGTACTATGTGGGCCTGGGCGGCCGCCGCATGGCGGTCGTGACCCCGGAGGAGGACCCGGTCACCCTGGCCGCCGAGGCGGCCCGCAAGGTCCTCGGCGGGTATCAGGTGACCCCTGACGACATCGGGATGCTCATCGTCGGGTCCGAGTCCGGCGTGGACGCGGCGAAGCCCATCGCGGCTTACGTGCACGGGCTCCTCGGCCTGAATCCCCAGTGCCGCACGTTCGACACCCAGCACGCGTGCTACGGCGCGACCGCGGCCCTCCGGCTCGCGGCCGACTGGTGCGCCCAGGGAAACGGCCGGCGCCGCAAGGCCCTCGTCATCGCCACCGACATCGCGCGCTACGAGGTCGGATCGGCCGGAGAGCCCACGCAGGGCGCCGGCGCGGTCGCGATGCTCGTCTCCACCGAGCCGGGCGTGGTCGCCTTCGACGCGTATCCCGACGCGGTTTTCACCGAGGACGTGATGGATTTCTGGCGCCCCCACTATCGCAGCACGGCACTGGTGGACGGCAAGTACTCCATCGAGTGCTACCTGCGGGCGCTGGAACACACCTACGAGGCGTACGAGCGGTCGTCGGGTGTCCGCTGGGAGGACTTCACGCACCTGTTGTTCCACGTGCCGTTCCCGAAGATGGCGTACAAGGCCTTCCGGCGCCTGTACGAGCGCGAGGCAGCGCGCCGCAACGGCGACTTTCCGCCGTTGGACGCCGAGTACGAGCGCCTCACGGGGCCCGCGCTGTGGGCGAACGTCGAGGTAGGGAACATCTACTCGGGTTCGCTCTACCTGTCGCTCGCCGCCCTGCTCGAGCGGCAGGATGCGGCGGTGGCCGGCGGGCGGATCGGGCTGTTCTCGTACGGCAGCGGCTCCTGCGCCGAGTTCTTCAGCGGCAGCGTGGGGCCGGACGCGTCGGTCTGGCGCGGTCGCATCGGGGTGGCCGAGGCGCTCGCGCACAGGACCGAGGTGGGTTACGAGACCTACCTCGCGCTGCGGAGGGCCGGCGAGGCGATGTCGAAGAACGGGTCGTTCCGGGCGCCGGGCCCCGAGGCCAACGGCCACGTCCGCTTCCTGGGCATCCACGACGACCGTCGCGTGTACGACCGGCCGGGGCGGCGGGCGATGGTGTAGAGCGAGCCCCAGGTCCCGCCTAGGACGGGGCAACTGGGCTCCTACCCGTCGTCTTTCTTCAATCGGTGCTTCTCGAGTCTTCGTAAGAGCTGGAACCTGCTGATCCCCAGCAGCCGCGCGGCCTCGGACTTGACGCCGTGGGCCTGGTCGAGGGCGTTGCGGATCATCTTGAACTCGAGCGTCTCGAGCGTATCCACACCCGGGATGAAGTCAAAGGGCAGCGAGGGTCGCGTGCTCGAACGCCGCGGGTCGGAGTCGCGCCTGAGGATGCGCTCGGGCAGGTGTCTGGGCTCGATGGTGTCCGAGTCGGTCAGGATGATCGCGCGCTCGATCACGTTCTTGAGCTCGCGGACGTTTCCGGGGAAATCGTAGGACATCAGGTAGGCCTCGACCTCGCGGCCGAGCGGCTTCACGCGCACGCCCATCTTGCGGCTGAAAAAGGATACGAAGTGGCGGGCCAGCACCAGGACGTCCTCCCCGCGCTCGCGCAGCGGCGGAAGGTGCACCGGGAAGACCGCGAGGCGCTGGTACAGGTCGAACCGGAAGCGGCCCTGCTGGACTTCCTCCAGGAGGTCGCGATTGGTGGCGGCCACGACGCGCGCCTTCACCGGGTACTCACGCACCGACCCGACCCGCTGGAAGGACCGCGTCTCCAGCACGCGCAGGAGCTTGCCCTGGAGCGACAGGTCCATCTCGCCGATCTCGTCGAGGAAGATGGTGCCCTCCCCCGCCTCCTGGAAGGCGCCGTGCTTCGTGCGGTCCGCGCCGGTGAACGCGCCCTTCTCGTGGCCGAACAGGAGGCTCTCGACGAGCGGGCTCGGCAGGGCCACGCAGTCCACCGCGATGAACGGACTGCCCTCGGGCGCGGAAAGCGAGTGTAGGTAGCGCGCGGCGACCTCCTTGCCGGCGCCGGTCTCGCCGGTGAGCAGGACCGTGGTATCCCGCCGTGTCGCGACCTTCCTGATCTCCTCGCGGACCCGGTTGATCGCCTGGGACGACCCGAGCAGACCCCCCCGCCGGTGCTCGTCCCAGCGTGCCTGGCCCGAGTGGATCTCGTGCTTGCGCCGGACCTCGAGTACCGCATTCACGATGGGGTCGAGGCTCGTCTCTTTCACCAGGTAGTCGTCGGCCCCCTGCCGGATGGCCTGGACAGCGCTGTCGATCGACTCATACGCGGTCATGACGATGAGCGATGCGCTCGTCTGGCGGGCCAGCAGGATCGGGATGAGCCGGATGCCGTCGTCGTCGGGCAGCCTGTGGTCGAGCAGGATCACCTGGTAGGTGGCCGACTGGACGCGGTCGAGCGCCTCGCCGGCCGAGAAGGCGATGTCGCACTGGAGCCCGTGGCGGGATATCTCGCGCGCGATGGCCGTGGCGTACAGGTGCTCGTCTTCGACGACCAGCACCCGGAAGTCGTCGAGGTCCTGGCGGGTCCTGACAGGGCTCCTCATGACATCGTCCTCCTCGGCAGGACGACGGTTGCGCGGCAGCCCCCGCCCCTGCGGTTCTTCAGGGTGATGGTCCCGCCGTGCGCCGCCACGACCTTCTGGCAGACCGTGAGGCCGAGGCCGGTCCCGTGCTTCTTGGTGGTGAAGAAGGGCTCGAAGCACTCGCTGGACTTGCACGCGAGCCCCGCGCCCCGGTCGTCCACATGGATGGCCACGTCGCTGTCAGCGACGGACGCGGTGCACTGGACCTCTCCCCCCGAGGGCATGGCCTCCAGCGCGTTCAGGATCAGGTTGAAGAACACGTGCCTGAGCCCGTCGTAGTCGCCCAGGACGGTCAGGCCCCGCGGGACCTTCGATGTGATGACCTTGTTCGCGCTTTTCCGGGAGGTCTTGAGCAGCCGGGAGGCGTCCTCGATGACCTGCGCGAGGTCAACCCTGGCGAGCGATGCCTGGTGCCTCGCCGCGACCGACAGGTAGTCCTTGAGGAGCATGTCCATGCGCGTGACCTCGCCGCGCAGGGTCTCGAGCACGTCGCGGATGTCGCGTCCCTCCGCGACGTCCTGGATCAGGGACTCGAGGGTCGCGCCCACCGCGAGCAAGGGGTTGCGGATCTCGTGGGCGAGCTGTCCCGCCATCTCGCCCAGGGTGGCCAGGCGCTCGCGGCGCATGAGGCGGTCGAGGCCGTTGCGGTCCTTGGGGTCGTCGAGCACCGCCGACCGGTCGCGGATCAGCACCAGGAAGCCGACCACCTGGTCCGCGGTGTCCGCGAGCAGCAGGGCCTCGACCTTGCCGGGGAAGACGCGGCCGTCCCGGTGCTTGAGGACCGTCCCCTCCTCGTGGTAGCCGTCGGACAGGAACAGGAACTGGTGGTTGAGGAGGGTGTGCGTCTCCTCGGGGTCGCGGAAGAGGATGCCGATCGGCCGGCCGACCAGGTCGCCGGCGGGGTAGCCGAAGAGGCGCTCGGTCGCGTCGTTGCACGACGTGATGCGGTAGTCGGGGCCGACGAGGACCGCGGGCGCCGTCTCGCCGAGCGCGAGGTGCAGGAGCTGGTGTCCCGCAAGCTCCGGCTTCGGGCGCACCTCGTAGATCGACACGAGCGCCAGGGGCTGCCCGCGGACTGCGATGCGCGACACCTCCGCCGCCAGGCGTCGGCGCGGGTCGCCCTCGGACGCCGGAGCCTCGACGAGGGATTCATAGAGCGGCCCGGCACCGCGATCAACGAGGAATTTTCCGGCCCGCGCGACCAGGGCGGCCATCCAGCCGGGGGGGGGCTGCGACGCGGTTTCCGGCCCGCACGCCGACTCGACCGGCAGGCCGTCCGCGGAGCCGACCACGACCCCGCCCTCGTCCACCAGGAGTCTCGCGACGACACCCCCGACCGACCAGTCGCCTCCCGCGGGGATCCGGAGTCCGCGGTCGCGAAGGTCGTTTTCGATGATCTCGCCGATGCGGCGAGCGTATCTCAGCAGAAGCTCGCGCTGCTGCGGGCTGAACGGGTGCGTGCCCGGCTTCTCGAACACGATGACCCCGTAACAGCGTGACCCGTTCAAGGTCGGCACGCAGATGAAGCGGTGCTCGCCGATCATCGCGCTGATCCGGCCGATGACCTCGGGGTCGAACGCCTGCCCGAGAAGCTCGGCGAACGAGGACGTCTCGAGCACGCAGCGGTCGCGCCACGCCTGGAAGACCAGGCTTCGATCAGCGTCACGGAACGAAAACGACCGCTTCCTGATCTCGCCCACCACCGCCTCGACCTGTTTCAGCGCTGGGTGGCTTCCGGCGGTGGTGCCGACGCGGACACTGACCTCCTGGGTGCTCTCGTTGAAGAGGGTCAGGTTCGCGGATGTGCAGCCGAGGATCTTGGCCGCGCCCCTCAAGATGGACTCGAGGATGACCTCGATGTCCGCGGACGATGGTGTCCCGGCCTCGATCACCCCTGGGCCTCCGCCAGTGCGAGGTCCGCTGCCGCGAGGCCGCTCGCCACCGCGCCCTCGATGGTCGCGGGGAGCCCCGTGGCGGTCCAGTCCCCGGCCAGGAACAGGTTCGGGAGGGCCGTGCGCGCGGGCGGCCGCAGGGCCTGCTGTCCCGGGCTCGCCGCGAAGGTGGCCCGACGCGCCTTGACGGCGACCCCGGACACGAGCCGTGCGCCGGACGCCTCGGGGAACATCCGCCGCAACTCCGATTCGCACAGGGTCACCAGCGAGTCGCCGGCCGCGTCGAGGGACTCGCCGGCATGGCTCATCACCGCGGAGACTCGCGGCGGGGGGCCGCCCGGTGCGGCGGGGTGGTCGAACACCCACTGGACCGGGCTTCCGATGAGTCCCGCGAACGGGTAGCGCATCCACGGCCGGTCGAACCACATTTCAATCGAGACGATCGGCGACGACGAGAGCGCCTCGGCGCGGTCCGCGAGGTCGTCGAGGCCGGCGACCCCCCCCACGGTCTCGCGCAGGTCCCACGACGGCACCGCGACCACGAACGTGTCCGCGGCGAACACCTGGCCCCTGGAGGTGCGAGCCGCCTTCACCCGGCCGCCCGGGTCGGCCTCGAGGCGCTCGACCTTGGCGCCGGTGAGCACGCGGCCTCCCTTTGCCTTCACCTCGCGCACCGCCGGCCCGATGAAGAGGTCGTGGAGGGTCGTGCGCGGCAGCACCGGCACCGCGTCGTCCCGGGATGCGAAGAACCCCTTGTCGATCACGGTCGCGAGCAGCAGCGCCGAGGCCTCCGGCGGCGTCCGGTTCAGCGTCGCCGACGCGAGCGGCCCCCAGAACCCCTCGATCGCCGCCGGGCCCTGGCCGTTCCTGCGGAGCCAGTCGAGGGCGTCCTGGCGGTCGAGGCCGGAGGGGTCGAGCCGCACCGCGACCTTCGCCGCCACCGCCGCGCGCACGAGGCCGAGGCGTTCGATGGCGGGGATGTGCGTGAGCCCGAGGAGGCCGGGGACCGCGTGCAGGGGCGCGGGCAGCCTCCCGAGCCGGTACGGGTGGACCTTTCCAGGCCCGGTGACGAACGGCGTGACCCCCTCGACCCGATGCAGCAGGTCGCTCGTCCCGAGCCGCCTCGCGAACTCGATGGACCGGTGGTAGCAGCCCAGCATCAGGTGCTGTCCGCAATCAATCGGTGTCCGCCCGGAGCCGGCCGGGCGCAGGCGGCGCACCCTCCCGCCCGGGGCCGCCGACCGCTCGAGCACCGTGACGGCCATGCCCGCGTCGGCAAGCCTCACGGCCGCCGCCAGGCCCGCGAGGCCCGCGCCCACCACCACGCAGTGCCTCATACGGCCCCCCAGGGTGCGAGCCAGGTGGCCGGGTGCAGCCGGTGCCGGAGCGCGATCGCGACCTTCCGGCCGGTGCCGACGCCCACGCGCCGGTCGAAGACCGGGAAGCCCATCCCCTCCAGGCGGTCCAGGAGGGCGCGGTAGGTGTCCCGCAGCGCCTCCGCGAAGAACAGCCGGCGGCGCGACCTGGACGGAAGGGCCGCCCTGCCGAGGTCGTAGAAGTGCCCCGCGCGCCGCGCCTCGAACGCGAGCAGCCGGCGGAGCGCCGGGGTCATCCGGCGTCCGAGCACGTCCCCCTGTCGGACCCCGAAGGCCTTCAGGTCCTCGGCCGGCAGATAGACCCGGCCCATGGCCGCGTCCTCACCCACGTCGCGCAGGATGTTGGTGAGCTGAACCGCGACGCCGGTGAGCTCCGCGTAGCGGCAGGCGTCCTCGGACGTGTCGCCGAGCACCGTCACGCACACGAGGCCGACCGACGATGCCACCCGGTAGCAGTACTCGTACAGGTCTTGAAAACCCTGGGGCGACGAGGCGCCGATGTCGGATTCGACCCCGTCCAGGACGAGCTCGAGGTGCTCGCGCCGGATGCCGAAGCGGCGCGCGGCCCACGCAAGCGCCTGCGACACCGGGTCCTCGGGCACGCCCTCGTACACGGCCGCGACGCGGCGTCGCCACTCGCCGACCGCGGCGCGGGCCGCACGGGGGGCCACGCCGTCCACCGCGTCGTCCACCTCGCGGCAGTAGGCGTAAAACGCGGTCATGGCGTCGCGCTGAGCGGGGGGGAGGAGCCGGAACGCGAGCGCGAAGGTCGAGCCCGAGCGCGCGAGGACCCTGCGGCATTCGCTCATCGCGTCCATGCCCGAGCCCCCTGAAACCGGACCCGCAGGACCGCGACGAGGGTCCGGACGACCCCTGCAAGGCGAAGCGACGGCCTCTCGCGCAAAAGCGACGGACCCGCGGCCTCGACCAGGCCCAGCACCGCGCGCCCCCCCAGCCACACGGCCCCGAAATACAGGCAGCCGGGGTGGAACGACGCGGTGATCAGCGGACGGCCTTCCTCGAACAACCTCGCGGTGCGCTCGACCTCGAACCGGAGGAGGTCGGCCGTTCCGGGTGCGGCCTCGCGCGCCATGACGCGCTCCACAGGCACCCCGAAGCGTTCCAGGTCCTCGGCCGGCAGGTAGAGCCGGTCCCGCGGGATGTCCACCGAGAGGTCCTGCCAGAAGTTCGTGAGCTGGAGCGCCGTGCAGATGCGGTCCGACCAGGCCGCGAGCCGCTCGTCGCGCAGGCCGAGGATCGCCAGCACGACCCTGCCGACCGGGTTCGCAGACCTCCGGCAGTAATCAAGGACCTCATCGAACGTGGCGTAGCGGCGCTGGCTACAGTCCTGCCTGAAGGCGCTCAAGAGGTCCAAAAACAGTTGCGCCGGCAGGTCGTTGCGGCGCATGGCGTCGCCGAGCGCGACGAACACCGGGTGGGTCGCGTCTCCGCCGATGCAGCGATGCAGCTGGTCCTCCCAGGCGTCGAGGAGCCGCTCGCGCAGCCCGTCGTACGGGGGCTCGTCCGCGAAGTCGTCGGCCCAGCGCGCGAAGGCATACACCGCGGCGAGCGCCTCTCGCTGGGGTCGCGACATCAGGCCGAACACCACCGGGAAGTTCTCGTAGTGGCCCGACGCCAGGGCGGTGCAATAGCGGTAGGAGGCCTCGATGGTCCAGGCCCCGGCGTGCAACGGGACAAAGTCGTACGTCCAAGGCGCCAGGGTGCTCATGCGTCAGCGCTCCAGGGACCTGCTGCGGGCATGCAGGCGCATGTGGCCCTTCTGGATCCCCTCGGTGGCCAGGGCCTTGAGGGCCGCGAGGTTGTTGGCCATTCCCGCTGAGGCCGCCACGGACGCGAGGTCCGCGGCGCTGCGGGCCTCCATGATGCGAAGCGCGAGCCGCGCCCCCGGGTGCACCCGGGTCGCCCCGCCCACGATCCCCACGGCCATCGGCATCTCGAGCGAGCCCGCGAGGTCGTCGCCCTGCCTCCTCCAGGTGCACAGGGGCCGGTAGCGGCCGCCGAGCGCCGCGTAAGCGTGCGCGCCCGCCTCGACCGCGCGCCAGTCGTTGCCGGTCGCGAGGATGACCGCGTCCGTCCCGTTCAGGATTCCCTTGTTGTGGGTCGCGGCGCGGTAGGGGTCGAGCTCGGCGAACCGCGAGGCGGACACGATGCCGTCGCGCACCTGCGCGGCCTCGAAGCCTTCCATCCGCAGGCTTTGCAGCGGGACCGTGGCCTCGACGCGCACCTTCCTGCGGTCCGCCAGGTTCGACAGGATGCGCAGGCCGGTAGGGGCGCCCGCGAGCCCCTCGAGCACCGGGGCGATGGCCTCGCCCATGGTATTGACGGTGTTTGCGCCCATGGCGTCGCGCACGTCCACGACGAGGTGGACGACCAGGAAGCCGTCGCCCTCCGGACCCCCGTCAATCGCTCGCACCTCGAGGTCCACCGGGCCCCCGCCGAGGCGGGCGAGGACCGGGTCCACGCCCGCGGCCCGGGCCAAGAGGTCCGCCTTCGCGGCGAGGATGCGCGCCGTCGCGGCCTCGCGGTCTCTTGCGAAGACCTGCACCTGGCAGACCATGTGCGGCGGGTCGGTGTGGACCCGGAAGCCGCCCCCGTCCCGGACCATCCGGGCCGCGTTCGCCGCGGCCGCGACGACCGACGGCTCCTCGATCACCATGGGCACCAGCACGTCCCGGCCGTTGATCTGGAAGTTGGGCGCGACCGCGAACGGCAGGCCGTACGTCCCGAGGACGTCCTCGACCATGCGGTCGGCGTCGTCCGGGGAGAGCCCGCCGCCCTCCACGGCCGCCGCGACCTCCTCCACGGCCAGGCCGAGCCGCTCCGCGATGCGGGCGATCCGCTCCTTGCGCGAGACCTTGTACCATCCCGGGAGCCGGGACCCATCTGCGGGGAGAGATTCCATCAGGCGACTCCTGGTTTGAGACGGAATGCGGAGGGCGGCTTCACGCGGACGTGCACGCCGCGCGTGGCGCACCGAAGGTCGAGAGGCGTCATGCCGAGGCCCCTCGCCTCTTCGTGGAACCGCGCCACGTCGCCGTCCTGTGGGAACACGGCCACCACGAGGTCGCCCCCGCCCGCGCCCGCCGGTTTTGCCGAGCCCCCGCACTCGCGCGCGGACTCGATCAGGCGCGCCATCGAGTCGGTCACGAGGGACACGCCGGCCGCGCGGCCGAGGTCGCCGAGGAGCCGCGCGTACCTCGCGAACGCCCGAAGGACCACCTCGACGCCCTCGGACCCGCGCCGGGCCAGCACCTCCGACACCTCGGCCATCTCGCCCAACAGCCGCGCGTAGGCCCTGGGGTCCGATTCCTGGAAGCGGCGGACCGCCCCGACGAGCGCGGGCGTGGAGGCTTCCCGGCCTGTCCAGACGAACGCCCACCGGGTCCCCGAAGGCTCGGTCCACGGCTCGAACGACGGCCGCGAGTCGGGGCCGCGCCGCAGGACCAGCATGCCCCCGAACAGCGAGGCCGCGATGTCAATGCCGCTGCCTTTGGACCCCTGGAAGGCGTCGTGGACCTCGTGGGCGACCGACCACATCTCCCGCCGCGTCGAGGGGCTCTCCACGTCGCGCCCCGCCTCGTGATAGACCGACGCGACCGCCCCGACCGTGACCGCGGCGCTGCTCCCCAACCCGAGCTTGAGAGGGCCTGAATGGAAGGCGGTCGAGTCCGCGACGAACGGGGCGTCGAGCAGCCTCACGCCGAGCCTGCGGGCGGTCTCGGCCCTGGCGACCGCGACCAGACCGCCGGGCGTCGAGACCCCCGGCTCGACCACGACGTAACGGTCCACGGCCATGACGGTGGCCGGGGCCCCGTCCAGGACCGCATACTCTCCGGCGAGCACGACCTTGCCGGGCGCCCGGACCTGCCAGCGTTTCTGTTCGCTCATGGCAGGACCTCCGCGCCGGGTCCGGGCCTCTCGACCAGCACGCCCTGGACACCCGGCATCGCCGCGAGATCCTTTGCGATCAGGTCCGCATCCCCCGGCAGGCAGAGGACCTTCACGTGCGGGCCGGCATCCATGGTCAGCCAGCACCGGACCCCGGCGTCTCTCATGGAACGCACGCGGTGGATCACGCGCACCGTCCCGTCGTTCCAGTACAGGACCGCCGGCTCGGCGGACAGGGCGACCGCGTGCATCCGGAAGCAGGACGCCTCGACCACGCGGCCGAGCGTCTCGAAGTCGCGCTCGACCACCGCGCGGCTCGCCGCCTCCATGGCCCGCGCGTTTTCCTCGATCCACGCCCCGTAGTACGGCGAGGTGAGCCTCGTGCGCTCCATGCCTTCCGTGGACCCGACCGTCTTGGCGCCGCTCGCCGTGAGGGTGACCACGAGGCGGAGGTCCCAGTGCTCGGGCGGGGCCACTTGCCGAGGGATGCAGTCCGACCCGTCCGCGGCCTGGCCGGCCGGTAGCGCCACGAAGCCCCCGAGCAGGCTGCGCGGGGCAGACCCGGAGCCGCGCCTCGCCAGCGAGGCGAGCGTCGCGAGGTCCGCGTCCATTCCGGCGGCCCGGGTCGCGGCGAGCGCCAGGGCCGCGAAGCCGGATGCCGACGAGGCGAGGCCCGACGCGGTCGGGAAGTTGTTGCGGGTCCTCACCGACGCGAACGACTCGACCCCGGACGCCTCTCGCACCAGGTCCAGGAACCGGCTCGTCCTCGCCCGCGCCGCCTCCGGTGCAGGGTGGTCATCGAGGAGGAGCTCGTCGCGCCTCAAGCCCGGGTCAAAGGTGACCCTCGTCGTGGTCCCCATCGTGGACAGGGTCATCGAGAGGCTGGACACCGCCGGCAGGTTCAGGTCGGTATCCCGCTTGCCCCAGTACTTGACCAGGGCGATGTTGGTGTTGGCGTGGGCCGTGGCGCTCCCCATGTCAGCCTTTCCCCTCGACCGTCGGCCCGTGCACCCCGACGAGGAAGGCGTCGAATCCTCCGCGTCTGAAGGCCTCAAGGACATCCTGCTCCCGGCCTGGGGCCAAGGCCAGGACGCAGCCCCCCCCTCCGCCTCCCGTGAGCTTCGCACCCAGGGCCCCCGCGGCGAGCGCCAGGTCCATCATCCGGTCAATCTCCGGGCACGACAGCGAGAGCGCGGCGAGGGCCTCCTGGCAGGCGTTCATCGCCTTCCCGAGGCCCGCATGGTCGCCCCGACCCAGGGCGTCGAGCCCCTTCCACAGGCACGTCCCCATGGTCGCGAACAGGCCGTCCACCCTCGTGGGGTCCGCCTCGCGCAGCCGGCCCACCCTCGCGACCATGGAGGCCGTGGACCGGCGGACCCCGCTGTGGCCGATCACGAGCGGCGGCGCCGGCCAAGCGACGCGAAGGACGTTGGGAGCGAGCAGGCGCAACGGCACCCCGGAAGGCGCATCCCCGTCCCACGGCGCCTTTCTGAAAAGGCAGAGGCCGCCGAACGTGGCGACGGTGCCGTCGAGGCCGGAGGGGTTGCCGTGGAACACCTTCTCGAGCTCGTTGGCCGCGGCGCGGACCCGGTCGTCGTCGAGCGCCGCTCCGCGAGCCTCGGCGACCGCCCGGACCATCAGGACCGCCAGGGCCGCGGAGCTGCCGAGGCCCGCGCCCATGGGGATGGATGCCTCCGCCTCGACCTCGCAGCCCGCGTCCCCAGGCAGCAGCGCCGCCAGGCGGCGCAGGGCCTCGCCGACCGTGCCCGGGGAGTCCTGGTCGGCATCGAGCCCCCAGCCCGGCACGGAAATCCCGAGCCGGCCCGCGGTGGGCCGGACGGCACGCGCCACGACAGCGTCCTCGATCCCCAGGGCGAGGGCGGGATGGCCGTACACCACGGCGTGCTCGCCGAACAGGATCGCCTTGCCGTGGGCGTGGATCCGCCGCATGTCTTGACCTCTCACGGCTTGACTCGCTGGCGCATCCACTCCAGCAGCCCGCCCGTGATGACACGGGGCGCGGCCCGCAGGTCGGCGAGGTTGCGGCTGCCGGTCAGCACCATGGCCATCTTGAGCCCGTCGATCATCCCCGTCAGGCAGTCCGCGACCGCCTGCTCGCCGCCGCGGAACCATGCCTGGATCACCGGGGACGCCGTGCCCGCGAGCGTCGCACCGAGCGCGATGGACCGCGCCACGTCGAGCCCGTTGCGGATCCCCCCCGACGCGATGGTCTCGAACCCCAGGTCCGCGACCTCCGCGAGCGCGGCCGCGGTGGGGATGCCCCAGTCCCAGTAGGCCGCGGCTTCGGGGTCCGGATCGCCGCCGCGGCGGACGAGCTCGGCGCCGACCCAGGAGGTGCCGCCGACCCCTGCCACGTCGAGGTGGCGGACGCCGAGGTCCCGGAGCCTCTCGGCGACCTCGCGCGAGATCCCGGCCCCGACCTCCTTCACGATGACCGGCTTGCCGAGCCCGCGCACCGCGTCCTCGATGGCCTCCGAGACGCCGCGGAAGTCCCGGTCGCCCTCGGGCTGCACCATCTCCTGGGCCGGGTTCAGGTGCACGCACAAGGCGTCGGCGCCCACCCGGTCGAGCATCTCGCGCACCTGGTCGAGCGGGGTGGACGCGAGCTGGGTGCCGCCGATGTTGCCGGCCAGGAACACGTCGGGTGCAGCGTCGCGCACCTGGTACGTGGACGCGAGCCGCGGGTCCGCGAGCATCGCGCGCTGGCTGCCGAGCCCGAAGCCGATCCCGAGCCGCCCGGCCACCCTGGCGATGCCGCGGTTGATGGCCGCGGCCTCGGCCGTCCCGCCGGTCATGCCGGTCACGAACAGTGGGGCCGAGAAGGGACGACCCGCGAATATCGTCGAGACGTCCACCTCGTCCGCGTGCTGTTCCGGGAGCGCCTGGTGCACGAGGTGAACGCATTCCAGCCATGTCGTGGCCCCGCGCGACGGGACCCCGTCCCCGCGGAAAGGGGCCAGGTGCTCCTGCTTTCGACTCTCCACCTTCGTCGCTTCGTCGCTCAAGCCGTCACCCCAGGCCGGACCGGACCATCGTCTCCGCGAGCAGTTTCCATGCCATTCCTCGACCCTCCGGAGACAGCGCCTCCGCCTGGAGCCGGGATGATACCACTTCCTTCCATCCCGTGCGAAATCGCACATGACCCCCTGGCAGGCGAATTGCTATCGTACGAAGTCGGCGCGAACCTGGAGTCGCGGCTCCTTGGACAGGCTCAGAAACAGGGTCAGAGGGCAGGTTCAGAGACAGTGGCAGTGTCAGTGGCAGGACAAGAGGCTGCCGAAAAACTCGCAAGATCGCGACGTTGTCTCTTCTTGGTTTTCCTGGAGACGCGAGCACTGCTCGCGCCGCTTCGCGACCGATCTCCGAGACGACCACGGACTTCCAGGCGATGCCGTGACAGAGGGCAGATTCAGTGGACAGGTTCAGTGTCACTCCCAGTGACAGGACCACGTTGGACGCGGGGGCCGGGGCATGACGACAGAGTCACGTCCACCGCGACCCCGGATCCCGGACCCCGGACCCCGGATGCCGGAGGCAGAGGACAGTGACAGGGGACAGTGTCAGTGACAGTGCCGGTGCCACGTTGGACGCGGTGCGTGACGCATGACGATCGATCCACTTGCACCGCGACCCCGGACCCCGGACGGCGGGGTAAGGAAGACCCCGGAGGAGGTTCCAGATGGGCTACCCCCCGATGCTCGAGGAGTTCCGCCGGCGCGTCGAGGCCGCGCTCGGCTCGTACCTCGCCCGCTGTGGAGGGCCTCCGGGCCTGGTCGAGGCCATGGGCTACTCGCTGATGGCGGGTGGAAAGAGGATGCGTCCGGTCCTCCTGCTCGCCGCCCGCGCGGTCTTCCCCCCCGGCGGCCTGGACCCCCTGCCGGCGGCCTGCGCGGTCGAGTTCATCCACACCTACTCGCTGATCCACGACGACCTGCCGGCCCTGGACGACGACGACTTCCGCAGGGGGCGGCCGTCGAGCCACAAGCGCTTCGGCGAGGCCATGGCCGTCCTGGCCGGGGACGCGCTGCTGACGCAGGCGTTCTGGCTGATGGGGGAGGAATACCGCGGATCGGCCGACCCCGCGGCGACCGCCGTCGTCGCGGAGATGGCGTGGGCGGCCGGTTCGGCCGGGATGGTCGGAGGACAGGTGCTCGATACGGTCGAGACGGGCCACGCGGTGGGGCAGGGCGAGCTCGAACGGATCCACTCGATGAAGACGGGCGCCCTCATCCGGGCCGCGGTCCGCTGCGGCGCGATCCTGGGACATGCGTCCAGCGACGACCTCGCGGCGCTCACCGCGTGCGCCGGGCGGATGGGCCTCGCGTTCCAGGTGGCCGACGACGTCCTCGACGCGACCGCGACGGCCGAGGACCTCGGCAAGACACCCGGCAAGGACGAGGCCCAGGGCAAGAACACCTACGTGTCCCTGATGGGGGTCGAGCGGGCCAGGGCCTACGCGCAGGAACTCACCCGCGAGGCCCTCGCCCGTCTCGATCGGTTCGGTCCCTCTGCCGACGGAATCCGCATCCTGGCACGCCTCTTCGTCGACCGTACGTCGTGATGTGCGACATCGCACAATGGGACCGAGTTTATCCGATTGGTCTTCCTTTCCAGAGCCCCCGTGAGGCTGCAACTGGGCATTTACCCCTGGGAACACAGGTCCCGCGGCGTGGTGGCGCGAACCTTGCTTCCTCCACGTCCGGGTCGGTTTCCTTTGCGAAAGGAGGAACCTCCAATGAAGTTCTCGGTTGCGTGCAATTTCGACGACGCCCTGCTCGACGGCCTGAAACCCTACCCGGTTTACGAGGTGTACGGCAAGCTCACCTCCGACTACTTCGGGGGCGGTAGGCCCTCGTTCTACCTGCCCGAGGTCAACCGCGCGGGTCTCGAGCGGTACGTGAGGAAGGCCCACGAGCACGGCATCGGCTTCAACTACCTGCTGAACGCCTCCGCGATGGGCAACACGGAATACACCCGCGAGGGCCAGCGCCGGATGGAGGAGATGCTCGAGTGGCTCGACGGGGTGGGCGTGGACTCGGTCACCGTGGCGAACATCTTCTTCCTGCGGCTCATCAAGAAGCGCTACCCGCGCCTCAAGGTGCGCATCAGCTCGCACCGCTTCACCGACAACGCGCGCAAGGTCCGCTTCTGGGTCGAAAACGGCGCGGACTACATCGTCGTGTCCGAAATTAGCGTCCACCGCGAGTTCAAGGTGCTCGAGGCGATGCGCAAGGCCGCGGGCGACGTGGAGCTCCAGCTCATCGTCAACAACTGGTGCCGTTACGACTGCGCGATCGCCGGCAACCACGCGGTCACCCTCTCGGCCGCAAGCCAGACCAACAACCGTGGGTTTCCGCTCGACTACTGCTCGCTGGTCTGCAACCAGATTCGTCTGAACGACCCCGTGAACTACATCCGGGCCAACTGGATCCGGCCGGAAGACTTGCACCTGTACGAGGACCTCGGCTACGAGAACTTCAAGATCGTCGAGCGCAACACGCCGACGCAGATCCTCATCGAGCGCGTGAAGGCGTATTCCGAGCGCCGCTACGACGGGAACCTGCTCGACCTCGTGCAGAACTATGCCTACCCCGAGGAGAAGTTCGGGGACAGGGCGAGGGATGCGTACTCGTACCGGCGCCTCATCAAGTACTTCATCAGGCCGCGGCAGGTGAACCTGTTCAAGTTCACCAAGGTCATGGACTTCGGCAAGACCGCGAGCGTGCTGTACCCGTTGCGCGGCCCGAACCCGGTGACCATCGACAACCGCGCGCTTGACGGCTTCATGGAGCGCTTCAAGAAGGAGGGATGCAAGGACGTGGACTGCGAGTCGTGCCGTTACTGCCACAA
Source organism: Anaeromyxobacter dehalogenans (assembly GCA_020722625.1). Taxonomy (GTDB): domain Bacteria; phylum Myxococcota_A; class UBA9042; order DTJE01; family DTJE01; genus DYKK01. The sequence goes on along the minus strand of DYKK01000004.1, from coordinate 3,291 downwards.
ATGGGCCGAGCGGGCGGTCCACATCGACGAGGATTGGAGGCGGCGCATGTCCGGGATCTACGAGGACCTTCTTGGAGAGATTGATTCGGGGTCTTTCTGGGACCCGTACATCAAGACGGCCAAGGAACTCGCGAGCAATGTGGTCGGCAAGGTGGTCGGGCTCAGGTCCTGAAGATGACGGCCGTCCCGACGACCTTGGGGCGTGTCAGGGCGCACGCGACGCGGGTCGGCGCCGGCCGTCCCTTGCAACCGAGCGTTCTCCTTGACGACAGCGCCTGAAACATTGGCGACCTCGTACGACATCGTCGTCGTCGGCGCCGGACCCGCCGGCTGCGCCGTGGCCTTCGAGGCCGCGCGGCTCGGGTGCGGGCGCGTGCTGCTGCTCGAGAAGGCCGGGCCGGGGCGCGCCAAGACGTGCGGGAGCGGCATCTCGCCGAGGGCTCGCAAGGCCCTGAAGGGACTCGGCCTTTGGGGAGAGGTGGAGCGTGAGGCCTACCCGATCCGCGGATTGAGGCTCGTGAGCCCGAGCGGCAGGGAGGTCACGCTTGCGGGCTCGGAGACCGCGTCCGTGCTGGTGCGAAGCCGTTTTGACGCGATCCTCGCCGGGGCGGCGCGCCGCGCCGGCGCCGAGGTCCGTTGCGGGGCGCCGGTCGAGGGGCTCGTGGCCGCGAACGGCCGGGTCACGGGCGTGACGTGCGGGGGGGAGGAGGTCCACGCGCGCTGGGTGATCGTCGCGAACGGGGCCTTGTCGAGGCTCCACCAGGACCACAGGCCGCGGCGTCTGTTGCACACCTGCATGGCCTGGTTCGACGGCGTGCCGTTCACGCCGGGCATCCTCGAGATGGTCTATGACCCGGTCCTGCTGCCGCACTACGGCTGGCTCTTCCCGGAATCCGAGACCCGCGTGAACGTCGGGGTGTGCCTGTTCGCCGAGAATCTGGGCCGGCGGTCCATTCGAGACGTGTTCGGGACGTTCTTGGAGAAGCACTACGGCGGCAGGCTCGCGGGGGCGGCGCAGGTCGGCCCCTGGCGAGGACACCCGATCTCGTCCACGGTCGCGGTCGAGCATGAAGCCCCACCCGGGGTCCTGGTGGCCGGCGAGGCCAACCGGCTGACCAACATCGCGACCGGCGAGGGGATCGCTTACGCGATCGAGAGCGGAGTGCTGGCCGCGCGCGCCATCGCCGAGGGCGACCGCGCGGGATGGGAGCCGGAGCGGACCGCCGCGCGTTACAGGAGCGACCTCCGTCGAGCCTTCTCGACCGGTTTCCGGGTGGCCGACCTCTTCACCAGGCACGGCACCCGCCTGCTGGACGCAGTCACCGCGCTCGGCAACCTCGGACCCGTGCGCTTCCTCACCGGCCGCGGCCTCGCGCGGCTGTGAGCGGTCAGCGGTCAGCCATCAGCGGTCAGCGGTCAGCATCCGGTGCGAACCATGAAGGACTTCCGCGACATAGAAGTCTGGCAGAAGGCTCATCCACTGACCCTGGCCATGGGCAGTCCACCGAGGTCAAGCGCATGCTCACGGCGCTGGTCGAGAGGCTGAAGGCTGATCGCTATTGGACACGGAGGTCGTGGTTGACCTTGGTGCGCGAAACCCGTGGTCGAGTTTCTTGGACGCTCAGGACGCGCACCTTCCCTCCGGTCCTCCCGTCTGGAAGCCAGGACCGGACCCTCTACCCCACGGCCTCGACCTCTTCCTCCAGGACGTTCAGGAGCGCCCTCAACCGCGTGCGGCGCGCCGTGTCGGGCCGCTTGCGGACCTCACGACGGATCGCCGAACGCAGCCTCTCGGCATCCACCGGCTCCCCGTGCGTTCGTGCGTACTCAAGATATCTTTGACAATCCGCCAGGTCGGACTCCGAGAGTCGTGCGATCTTCGTCAGCACATAGAGCGTCGCGTCGGGCCGATTCACGGAGGCGCGGGTCCCCTCGGCCACCGGCAGGAGGTGCTCGCGCCAACCCTCGATGCGATGAAGGAAGAACGCGCCGGCCAGGTTCACGGCCTCCACCGGAAGTCCCAGGCTCTCCGCGATCCGAAGGACTTCCAGAGTCTGGTCGGAACCCTCCGGCCCGGCGATGTCAATGTCGTACGTGACCCGGTGCGGGACCCCGACCAGCGGCAGCACGGCCCCCCCCAGGATGACCCAGTCGCCGGAGAGGCGCCGAACCGCCAGGCGGACGAACCGCTGAAGGAGGCTCGCGTCAATGGGGGTCACAGATACTCCGCCAGCGTCGCCAGTGCCACCCGCGCCAGCCTCACCACGCGGCCGCTCGGGTCGTCCGTGGCCAGGGAGCGGACCCTCGGGGATCGGGCCAGGCGCCGGCGGTACAGGGACGGGTAGTGCAGCCGGAGGGCGAGCACCAAGGCCTGGAGGGCCTCGACCTTTCGTTCACGGTCGTCCTGCGCGGCCGCCGACCGGGTCGCCACCTCCGTGAGCGCGTGCCCCAGATGGCGGCACAGCGCGCCCTCCGATCGGCGTGGACGTCGGACCCGGAAGCAGTTCAGGGGGAGACCGAGCGCGGCCAGAAGGTCCCAATCCACCGGGTGGCTTCGTCCAGAAACGGTCTTTCCGCGGGACTCCATGACCCGCATTGTAGGCCGTCCGCTGCGGGAGGCAACCCGGACCTGACGTCCGGCAGGCCGTCTTCGATCCCGGAGCCGGCCGGTGACGCCTGCGGATGAGCGGGTTTCACCCTTCTTCAAAGCGGGGATGGTCTTTGGACCAGTGGCAGGGGGCGGTCGCAGGGACAGCGACAGGGGACAGGGCCAGTGTCAGTGGCAGTGGCCGCTGAAAAACTCTCCAGGGTCGCGACATGGTCTCTGTTATGGTTTCCCTGGGGACGCGAGCCCCCGCTCGCGTCTGGATGCGCGAGCGCCGCTCGCGCCGGCCCGCGACGGGTCGGCGGGGCAGCCGCGGACGTCCGGGAGCGGGACCGACAGGGGACAGGTTCGGTGGACAGGTTCAGTGACAGTGGCAGTGTCAGTGTCCGGCCGCGTTGGACGCGGGGGACGGGGCCTCGTCCTCATGGCTCCGCCCATCGCGACCAACGGCACACTGACACTGTCTCTGCACCTGCCCTCTGACCCTGTTCCTGAACGTTTCCAAGTACCCGCGGCTCCAGGTTCACGTCGAGTCTCTTCGTAGATCGGTACGGAGGATCGAGGGGGACGACGCGCGCATCCACGCGACGCGGCTCCGCGTAACCCAAATCCGCCATCGGTTTCCGTAATCCTTCGAATAGACATGAAATTTGCTTCGTTTCATTTCACCACCCTGGGGCCGCGAC
>DYKK01000314.1 GCA_020722625.1 Anaeromyxobacter dehalogenans | reverse complement strand
CCTCCCCAGCGCTTCGCGCTGGGAGATGGGGCCCCCCATCTATCGGCTGTGCCACAGGCACAGCCTCCCCAGCGCTTCGCGCTGGGAGATGGGGCCCCGCTCGCGGCGGGACCCGCGGGCACTGCCCGCGGCCAAAGCGTCGGTTTCATCCGTCATCCGTCAGGGTCCGCGATGCCGGCAGGAACATGACAGGTCCCGGAACTGGGTCCCCGCGGCGGGGCGGGGGGACAATGACCTGTTTTTTCGGACGAGGGTGACCGCCGTGCCCTTCGTAGCAGGAGCCGCCAGGCAGCCAAGACAGCGCCAACTCAAGGTATCAACAAGATTCTTGCGTCCAGCCCCGACCCCTCGCAAACCAGCTTCCGCTTCAACCCCGAATCCTCGGGGAGACGGAGGGCTCCGTGCGGACGCACCTGTCATTTCGCTGGAGTGACTTCGGCCGGTTTCCAGGTCGCCCGCGAACGGGGCGATCACATCGTGATGACGAAACCGGGCGTGGCCCGCCCTCTCGTCATTCCCAGGGTGCCTTCTCCGCCACCCGAGCAACCCGCGAGTACCGGCGCGGGGAGCCATCCGGGGCGCGTCATCGTTCGCGCCTCCGCCTCCCGAACAACAGGATCGGGAGGAGCCACGTCGCGGCCGGCCCTGGGGCCCGCGCCGCCCGGCACCCGCCGCCCGAAGACCCGTTCGGCGGCGGCCCCGGGTCCGGGCCGGCCGTATCAGGCGCGAAGGCAAGGTCGGCCGGGGCGGCCTCGACGCCTGTCTCCGGGCTTGAGGCAACCCAGGCGTCCTCGTGTCCGCCCGGATCGGTCGCCGCGTCCGCGGCCCCGTCGGCCACCGGATCCACATAGACCCGCACCGGCACGCCGGAGGGGGCCGCGGCCGCCGGAGCCGCCGCGAGCGCCAGCCACGCCAGCAGGATCCGCCTCATGGGGTCCCTCCTCAAGAACGTTGGACGCAGCATAGTGGAAAGCGGGACGCGCGTGCCCTCGATCCCGCGTCACTCGAGCGGGGTCGGGGTATCCTTGCAGGGTCTCGCCGGGGGAGAGTCCCGCGATGGGGGGGCGGGGACACCCACGGCCCGCGCGGAGGAACGACGCCCGATGTGGCAGTACGACGAGGCCCAGGTCACCCGCCAGGCCGAGATGCTCGCGAACCGCGTGCGCAAGCGGTTCGCGCACCTCGCCCGGCGGTTCGCCCGCCAGGGGATCGAGGCGTTCCGGCTGTACGACTGGGACATCCCGGAGGTCCGCGCCGTGGTGGACTGGTACGCCGGGCACCTGGTCGTCGCGGAGTACGAGCGGACCCAGACCGGACCCGCGTGGCTTCCCCGGATGGCCGAGGCCGTGGCCCGGGCCCTGGGCGTCGCGCCCGACCACGTGCACCTGAAACGCCGCACGACCGGCGAGGCCCGCGGCCCGGGGTACGGACGGGGACGGACCCGGGGGCCGGCGCTCGCGGTTCGGGAACGCGACCTGACGCTCCTCGTGGACCTGGAAGGCGCGCTCGACACGGGGCTCTTCCCGGACCACCGCGAGACGCGGGCCCTGGTGCGCGGCCTCGCCCGCGGCGCGGACTTCCTGAACCTCTTCTGCCACACCGGGTCGTTCACGTGCGCGGCGGCGGCGGGCGGGGCACGCCGGACCGTGTCCGTGGACCGCTCGGCCACGCACCTGCGCCGGGCCCGCGAGAACCTGGAGGTCAACGGCCTGTGGGGACCGGCCCACGCCCTGGTCCGCGCGGACGTCGGGGCCTTCCTGGAGCGCGTCGGGCGGACCCGGGAGCGCTTCACCCTGATCGTGGTGGACCCGCCGTCCTTCTTCCGGGACCGGGTCACGGGCGCGACCTTCGACATCGCCCGCGACCACCCGGACCTGCTGCGGAGGGTCCTGGCGGTCGCGTCCCCCGGGGCGGTCGTCTTCTTCTCGACCAACCACCGCCGGTTCGAGCCGCGCTTCGATGGACTGGCGGTCCGCTCCTGGGAGGAGGTCACCGCGCGGACGATCCCCGAGGACTACCGCGCGCACCCGGTGCACCGGTGCTTCCGTCTGGTCGCGCCGTGACGGTGGGATGGAGCGGGATACGGGATTCGAACCCGCGACCTACAGCTTGGGAAGCTGTCACTCTACCAGCTGAGTTAATCCCGCCTTGTCAAGGAACGGGGGGTTTCTACAACGCCTTTCCGGGCCTGTCAATCCCTTTCGATGCCATCGGGATCGGGCCGCGCCGCCCGCACGAGGGCGAACAGGACCGCTCCGGTCAGGGCGTAGGCCGCGGCGATCTCGAAGGGCCGGGCGTCCGTCGCGGGGTCCGGCCACCCGAGGGCCCCGCGCGGGTCCACGGAGTGGATCGCGCCGGACAGGCTGAAGACGGCGAGGACCAGGAAGGCCAGGAGGGTGGCGGTGGCCCGGCGGTCCACCAGGAACGCGAGCGCGGCGCCCCACAGCATCGCGGTCAGGATGAATCCCCGGCCGAGGATGGCGAGGGTCTCGACCTCGCGGGCGAGCACGGGACCCGGGGTCGCGCCGGCCGCCACCAACTGGCCCGTGTAGATGGACACGAGGTACGCGAGCACCGGGACCACCGAGAACGCGGCCGCCGGCCAGTGCCGGCGCGGGGTGGCCTCGAAGGCCTGGACCGTGATCTCGAGACCCACGAACAGGAGGATGGGCGCGACCACGACCTCGGGGAGCAGGTGGATCACGGCGCCGAGGAGCCCGAGGACGCCGCCGGCGCCGATGACGAGCCCCACGCCCAGCGTGTAGGCGGCCCGTGCGCCCATCGCCTTGTAGGCGGGATGTCCGATGTAGGGCGTGGACTGGGCCACGCCGCCCAGGAGGCCCGCGACCAGCGTGGCGCCCGCCTCGACGAGCAGGATGTCGCGGGTGCGGTAGTCGTCCCCCGCGACCCGGGCGGATTCCGTCACGTTGATTCCGCCCACGACCGTCAGCAGGCCGAACGGGATGGCGATCGGCAGGTACGGGAGCGCGGCCGGAAGACCGGCGAGCACGTGCCCGAAACCCGGCCAGGGCCAGTGCAGGCCCGGCGAGAGGGGCTCCGAGGTCGCGGGGGGGGCCAGGCCCAGCGCGCGCAGGACCCACACGATCACGAGGCCGCACGCGACCGCGGCCACGGCGCCCGGGACGCGGCCGGGCAGGGGCAGGCGCGCGACCAGCGCGAACAGGAGGACCCCGGTGGCCACGAGGCCCGCGACCGGCACCGAGAAGACCTTGAGGACCGGGAACAGCCCCAGGAGGGCCAGGCCGACCCCGGCGAGGGGGCCGAGCAGCCCCGCGCGCGGGACGAGGCGGATCACGCCGTCCCCGGCGAACGACAGCGCCACCTTGACCACGCCCATCCACACCAGGGAGGCCATGCCCACCTCCCAGGCCGTGACCGGGTCGCCGGAGGCCGCGTAGGCCGGCCCGATCACCGCGACGGCCATCCCGATCGTCGAGGGCGTGTCGAGGCCCAGGGGCATGGCCGTGGCGTGTCGCCCCTTGCGCACGGCCATCCCCGTGTAGGCGAGGTCCCCGATCAGGACCCCCACCGCGGTCCCGGGGACCATGCGGGTCAGGACGAACTCGGCCGGCATCCCGAAGACCGCGGTCAAGAGCCCGGTCAGCACCACGAGGTTGACCACGTTGTCGAGGAGGAGCGCGAAGAAGGCGTTGAGGTCGCCCGGGGTGACACGCAGCCGCATGATGCCGCCGTCCGGTCAGGGCGGAAGGAATTGTAACGCGGACCCGAGGATCCGGGCATTCCCCCCCACGATCCGCCGTCCCGATCTCGGAGGGACGACGGCACACCGTGATTTGTCGCGGTCTCGTGCCAGCCGCGACTGGGGCCCCATCTTCCCGCGCAGGGAGCGAAGCGACCGAGCGGGAGAGGACGTGCC
>DYKK01000313.1 GCA_020722625.1 Anaeromyxobacter dehalogenans | reverse complement strand
ACGCCCCTCTTGCGTTCCCGAAAACCGTGATTATTGATCCCCCCGCGCGTGGGCAACCCCACGGTGTCCCCACCAGGGGAGGATTGGCAAGGACGGCCCCGGACGAGGGGCTGCGGGAGAAGGTCACCAGTCTCAAGGAGGACGACCATGAAGGTGAAGCCGCTGCAGGACCGGGTTCTGTTGAAGCGCCTCGAGGTCGAGGAGAAGACCGCGGGCGGGATCATCATCCCGGACACGGCGAAGGAGAAGCCCCAGGAGTGCAAGGTGGTCGCAGTGGGGCCGGGGAAGACCCTGGACAACGGGGAACGGCAAAAGCCCTCCGTCAAGGAGGGGGATCGGGTCCTGATCGGGAAGTGGGGCGGCAGCGAAGTGAAGATTGACGGGGAAGAGCACATCATCATCAAGGAAGACGAGATCCTGGCGGTCCTGGAGTGATCGGCCGCCGAGGCCAAGGAGGCGCATCATGGCAGCGAAGGAACTGGCATTCGGCGAGCAGGCCCGGGCGAAGGTCCTCCGGGGCGTCAACACGCTCGCGGACACCGTGAGGGTCACGCTGGGCCCCCGCGGGCGCAACGTGGTCATCGAGAAGTCCTGGGGCGCGCCCACCGTGACGAAGGACGGCGTGACCGTCGCGAAGGAAATCGAGCTCAAGGACAAGTTCGAGAACATCGGGGCCCAGATGGTCAAGGAGATCGCGTCCAAGACCTCGGACGAGGCCGGGGACGGGACCACGACCGCGACGGTCCTCGCGCAGGCGATCTACCGCGAGGGGATCAAGATGGTGTCCGCGGGCCACAACCCGATGGACGTCAAGCGGGGGATTGACAAGGCGGTGCGGGCCGTCGTGGACGAACTGAAGAAGATCTCCAAGCCCACCAAGGACTTCCGCGAGATCGCCCAGGTCGGGACCATCTCGGCCAACAACGACGGGGAGATCGGGAAGATCATCGCCGAGGCCATGGAGAAGGTCGGCAAGGAGGGCGTCATCACGGTCGAAGAGGCGAAGGCCATGGAGACCACCCTCGAGACCGTGGACGGGATGCAGTTCGATCGCGGGTACCTGTCGCCCTACTTCGTGACGGACCCCGAGCGCATGGAGGCGGTCCTCGAGGACCCCTACATCCTCATTCACGACAAGAAGGTCTCGTCCCTGAAGGACCTCCTGCCGCTCCTCGAGCAGATCGCGAAGATGGGCAAGCCCCTCGTGATCATCGCCGAGGAGGTCGAGGGCGAGGCCCTGGCCACCCTGGTGGTCAACAAGCTGCGCGGGACGCTCCAGGCCGCGGCGGCCAAGGCCCCCGCGTTTGGCGACCGGCGCAAGGCCATGCTCGAGGACATCGCGATCCTGACCGGCGGCAGGGTCATCTCCGAGGAACTCGGGATGAAGCTCGAAAACGTCCGCGTGAGCGACCTCGGCCGGGCCCAGAAGGTCGTGATGGACAAGGACAACACGACCATCGTGAACGGGCACGGCAAGCCCGCGGACATCAAGGGCCGCATCACCCAGATCAAGGCCCAGATCGAGGACACCAAGAGCGACTACGACCGCGAGAAACTCCAGGAGCGGCTCGCGAAACTGGCGGGCGGCGTGGCCGTGATCAAGGTCGGGGCCGCGACCGAGGCCGAGATGAAAGAGAAGAAGGCCCGCGTCGAGGACGCCCTGCACGCGACCCGGGCCGCGGTCGAGGAGGGAATCGTGGTCGGCGGGGGCGTGGCGCTGCTGCACTGCCAGGCGGCGCTCGATTCCCTGAAGGACCTCCCGATCGAGCAGAAGGTCGGGGTGGACATCGTCCGGCGCGCCATCGAGGAACCGGTCCGCATGATTGCCGAAAACGCGGGCGTCGAGGGATCGATCGTGGTCCAGAAGGTCCGGGAGTCCAAGAAGAAGACCTTCGGTTACAACGCCCTGACCGACACGTTCGAGGACCTGGTCGAGGCCGGCGTGATCGACCCCACGAAGGTGACCCGGGTCGCGCTTGAGAAGGCCGCGAGCGTGGCGTCCCTCCTCCTGACCACCGAGTGCGTGGTCGCCGAGAAACCCAAGAAGGAGGAGCCGATGCCGGGCGGCGGCGGCATGGGCGGCATGGGTGGCATGGGTGGCATGGGCGGCGGGGACATGGACTTCTGAGCACCCCGGACCCATCATTCCAGTGCGGAACCGGACCCGGCGGCTCCGGGAGGCGAACCCCCCGGGCCGCCGGGTCTTTCCGTGAACGGGGGGTGTCACGACCTCGCTCCATCACGTGGCCGTCGTCGTGCGCAACCTGGACCGGGCCGTGGCGCTGTACCGCGACGGTCTGGGCCTGGACCTGGAGCGCGTCGAGGACCTGCCGGAGCGGGGGGTTCGCGTCGCGTTCCTCCGGGCCGGCGGGACGCGCATCGAGATCGTCCAGCCGGTGCGCGACGACTCCGAGGTCTCGGAGTTCCTGGCCCGGCGGGGCGAGGGGCTGCACCATCTCGCGTTTCGCGCCCCCGACCTGGACCGCGCGGTGGAGGCGAGCCGCGCGAGGGGCGCGACCACCGTGGGAGGCGACGCCGAAAAGGGGGCCGGGGGCGCCCGCGTCGCCTTCCTGCACCCGAAGACCACGGGGGGAGTCCTGATCGAACTCGTGGAGGATCCCGAGAAGGGGGGCCCCCCCCCCGACGACACCGAGGGATCGCGTGGATCGTCGGGTCGAGATTCTGACAGGTGAGCCTGGAGGGGAGCCGTGGCAGCGCGGGACTACTACTCGGTCCTGGGGGTTCCGCGCAACGCCTCGCCCGAGGAGATCAAGAAGGCCTACCGCCGGCTCGCCGTCCAGTACCATCCGGACCGCAATCCCAATGACCCGCAGGCCGAGGAGCGCTTCAAGGAGGTCTCGGAGGCGTACGCGGTCCTGTCGGACCCCGAGAAGCGCGAGGTCTTCGACCGGTACGGCGTGGACGGGCTCAAGGGGCGCGGGTTTCGTTTCGATCCGGACGACATCTTCTCGCAGTTCATGGACCTGTTCGGCGGGGCCTTCGGGGACCTGTTCGGGTTGGGGGGCGCCCGGGGGCGCGGCCGGTGGGAGCGCGGCCGGGACCAGCAGGTGGCGTTGAGCCTGTCGCTGGAGGAGGCCGCCCGGGGAGGGGACCACGAGGTCACGCTGTCGCGCGAGGAGCCCTGCGGGACGTGCGGGGGGAGCCGCGCGGCGCCGGGCACGTCGCCGGAGGCATGTCCGACCTGCCGGGGACAGGGGCGGGTGGCCCACTCGCAGGGGCTGTTCACGATCGCGACGACCTGCCCGCAGTGCCGGGGGTCGGGGCGCGTGGTCCGTTCGCCGTGCCCGGAGTGCCGTGGGTCGGGACGGCAGCACGTCGAGCATCGGATCCAGGTCCGGGTCCCGCCCGGGGTGGACACGGGCAACACGCTGCGGGTTTCGGGGGCCGGGGGGCGCGGGCGGACCGGGACTCCAGGGGACCTGTACGTGGTGATCGAGGTCCGCGACAGCCCCGGTCTGAAACGCCAGGGGGACGACCTCCTGCACGAGGCGACGATCCGGGTCCCCGACGCGGTGCTCGGGACGCGGCTGCGCGTGCCCGGCGTGTTCGGCGAAGTCGTCGTCCGGGTCCCGCCGGGGACCCAGCCCGGCGACGCGATCCGCGTGGCGGGCGAGGGGATGCCCAGGCTGGAGGGCCGCGGTCGCGGGGACCTGTGGGTCCGCGTCGAGGTCGAGGTCCCGAAGGACCCGCCCCGGGCCGTTCGGAAACTGTACGAGCAGATCCGGGACCTCGAGAAGGCGTAGGAGCGCCCAGAATCCCCCGGCAAATTCGCGACCAAGCCTCGAGCAAACCACAGACTTCGACTGTGAACAGGTTCAGTGGACAGGCTGGAGGTTCAGTGGACAGGTTCAGGTTCAGTGACAGGAGTCAGTGACAG
>DYKK01000312.1 GCA_020722625.1 Anaeromyxobacter dehalogenans | reverse complement strand
GTCCACATCCCGGCGAGGGTCGCGGGCCCACCGCATGAGGACCTCCAGGGTCTCGACCCTTGGATGACCAATCGCGAGGGCGCATCCGTCCCGGCGGGCCACCCGGATCGCCTCCTCCAGGCGGGTCTCGATCGCCGGCCTGCTCGGATCGTTGTCCAGGAAGACGTCTCGCTCGGCGAACGGCACGCCCGTCCGGACCGCCACCTCCCGACCCACGGTCGCGGGCGTGGTCCGGGAGTCCACGAAAAACAGTCCTTTGTCCCTCAAGAACGCGAGCACGACTTCCATCCGGTGCCGGTCGCGCGTGAAACGGGACCCCATGTGGTTGTTCGCGCCGGCCGCCCCGGGGACCCGTGCCAGGAACGCGGTCATCCGCAGGAGGACCTCCTCGTCCGACATCGAGGTCGTGAGAAACGAGGGATGGGACATCTCGTCCGCCTGGTCCGGTTCCATGGGGACGTGGACCAGGACCTCCCGGCCGAGCGTGCGGAGGAACCGGGCCACCTCCGGCGCCTCGGCCGCTTCGGGCAGGATCGCGAAGGTCAGCGGGACGGGGACGGACGCGAACGCCGCGGCCTGGGGGATCGAGTCCCCGAGGTCATCAATCAGGACAGCCAGGAACGGGCGATCCCCGGAAGGCGGCGCGAAGGGGATGGGCGCCGGAGCGGCGCGCCCGTCCCCGGCGAGGAGGGGAGGGGAGGGGTCGAGGCGCGCCATCGGCGGGAGGGTCGCGCAGCCGGACACGCCGGCGAGGACGGCCAAGGCACCCGTCAGATACCGTGCAAGGAGACTCGTCCTGTGCTCTTGCCCGTGACCAGCGGGTACTGTCTTGATCACGTCCACGTGCAGCCCGCGTGTCTTCAGCCGTCGATCCCTGGGCGGTGACCCTGTCAACGTCCGCGGGGCTCCGTAGCAAGGTACAAGACGGGGTCGAGGGCCTCCCGCCCCCGTCGGACCTCGAAGTAGAGCCGCAGGTCCTCCTCGCCGGGGACCCTCTCGACCCGGCCCAGAAGGGCGCCCTCCCGGACGATCGCCCCTTCCGAGACCGCGACCGCGGCGAGTCCCCCATAGACGGTGTAGTACCCCGAGGCATGGTCCAGCACCACCGTGGACCCGTACCCCCTCATGCGGCCCGCGAACACGACCCGCCCGAACGCCACGGCGCGGACGTTGCGGTCGTTCCCGCGGGGGCAGGCGGCCGGGGGCGGGTGGGCAGCAGGACAGACTGATCGAAAGGCGAGGGTCACGCCCGGATGCGGCGTCACGGTCCTGAACTGGGGGTGGACCACGTCCCCGAACGGGATCGCGACGCGAGCCCCGGCCAGGGGCCACCGGAGACGGCCCCGCAGCCGCTCGAAATCCACGGGGCCCTGGGCGCTCGACAGGCGTGCCTGCACGGCCTGGACCAGGTCGCGGTCGGCCTGCGCGACCTCGCGGGCGTGCCTCGCGGCCAGGGCCCGGTCGCGTTCCAGGACCGCCAGGATCTCGCGCCGGGCCCGGGCCTCGGCCTGAAGCCGCGTCCGGGCCTCCCGGGCGGCCTGGGCCGCCGCGTGGGCGTTCGCCCGGTCCATCGCCGCGCAAAACTCGACGACACGGGCCGCCTCCACCGCCTCCGTGTACGCCTTCCACTCCGCGGCCTGCCTCGCGGACAGCCGCTTCAACAGGGCGTCGCGACGGGCGCCGGCCTCGTCCGCCGCGAAGAGGACCCGGAGGAGGTCCGTGCGACCGCTCGCGGCCATGAGCCTCAAGGTCGCCTGAAGTCGGGCCCGGGTCTCGGCCTCGCGGGCGTGCGTCTCGGCCAGGGCCTGGAGGGCCGCGGCCTGCCGGGCCTCGATCCGGGTCTGGGCCTCGATGGCGTTCCGCAGGTCCATCTCGGCGCGCCGGATCTCGAAGACGGTGCGGTCCAGGGCGTCCAGGATGGAGGTTTCCTCCCGCAGGATCGAGGCGAGGTCCGGCGGAGGTCCGGCGGGCTGGGCCGCGGCCGCCGACACCAAGGTCACGAGGACGACCACGGACGGCGCCAGCGACCTCACGGCAGCCTCCGGGACGTGGCGAGCGTGGCTCCGAACCCCCCGACCACGGCCCCGATCCCGGCCGAGGCCAGGAGGACCGGACCCCCGGGAAGCGCCAGGCGCACCCCGACCGCCAGTTCCTCGCGGATCCAGGCATCGGTCGTCGCGAGGACCAGCAGGGCGAGCGCGACCCCGGCAACGACCCCCGTCATCCCCTGCACGACGCCCTGGACGTACAGCGGCGTCTTCAGGTAGGCGGGGGTCGCCCCGACCAGCCGCAGGATCGCCATCTCGTCCCTGCGGCGCTCCATCGTCCGGGTCAGGGTCCCGACCACGAAAAACACGGTGCTGACGAGGAGCAGGGCCGACAGGAAGGTCATCGCGGCCCGGGCGAATCGCACGGCGGCCGCCATGGCCCGGATGCGGTCGGCGCCCACCGGGGGGCCCGCGACGACGTCCACCTCCTCGAGCCCCTGGGCGAGCGCGGTGAGACCCGCGATGTCCGGGGGGCGGTCCGAGGACCCCGAGATCCGGACCTCGATGCCGTGGGTGCCGGGGATGCTGTCGGGTGGGAGCGAGGCCACGAGGTCGCCCGGGAGCAGGGCCGCGTTCCGCGCCCGGTCCTCGCCCGCGCTGAAGTACCGCGCATCCGCCACGTCGGGACGCTCGCGCAGGCCATCGAGGACCGCCCGGACCCGGTCGGACGAGACCCCCTCCTTCAGATAGACCAGGAGGTGGGTGCCTTCCGTGGCCCGATCCAGCACCCGGACGGCCAGGGACCCAAACGCAGCGAACAGGGTCACCAGGCACGAGGCGACCGCGAGCGACAGGAAGCAGGCGAGCACCTGGCCGGGGGCGACCCGGAGCCCCCTCAGGCCCTCGGCAACCAGGTGCGCCGTGGTGCGAGCAGCCCGGACGAACCGGGACGCCTCGGGAATGGGTTGTCCTGGGGGGGAGCGCCGTGCGCGGGCCGCTCCGTCCGGGCGATCCGCCTCGCTCATCCGGGGCCTCCCTCCGGGTCCTCCGGGCGGCCGGCATGCCCGCCGGCCCGCCCGCTCCCACTGTCCGTCTGCGGGCGCAGGTCCTCGATCAGGAACCCCTTGTTGAGCAGGAGGGTCCGGCGCGGGAATGCCTCGATCAGGAAGCGGTCGTGCGTGGCCATCAGCACGGTCGCGCCGCGACGGTTCAGGTCCTCGAAGAGCCGCACGATCTCGCGGGACAGTTCCCAGTCGAGGTTTCCGGTGGGCTCGTCCGCGAGGATCAGGGCCGGCTGCATGGCGAGGGCGCGCGCGATGGCCACCCGCTGCTGCTCCCCGCCCGAGAGCATCGGCGGGTAGGCCAGGGCGTACCGGTCAATGCCGAGGTCGTAGAGCACGCCCTCGACCCGGTTCCGGATCTCACGGCCCGACAGGCCCAGGACGTGCAGGCCGACCGCCACGTTGTCCACGACCGTCCGGTCGGGCAGCAGGCGGAAGTCCTGGAAGACCACCCCGATGTTGCGCCGCAAGTACGGGATCGCGGATCGGCGCAGGGCGCGCAGGTTGCGGCCGAAGACCAGGAGGTCTCCGGACGTCGCCTCCTCCATCCGGAGCAACAGGCGGATCAGCGTGGTCTTTCCCGCCCCGCTCGGACCGGACAGGAACACGAACTCCCCCGGTTCGACCTCGAAGGACAGGCCGTTCAGGGCCTCGATCCCACCGGGGTATCGCTTGACGACCGAATGGAGGGTGATCACCGGCACTTGTTGTCCAACAGGTCCGCCGGATCGCTAGATTACGCAGGACTCACGGGAAGAGCAATCCGATTGCTCCTGTCTTCACGTCCGGGGTCCGGGATCCGGGATCCGGCATCCGGGGTCCGGGGTCGCGGTGGACGTGGCTTTGTCGTCATGCGCCG
>DYKK01000311.1 GCA_020722625.1 Anaeromyxobacter dehalogenans | reverse complement strand
CTGTCACTGACCCTGTCCACTGAACCTGCTCTCCGTCACTCCTCCAAGTCGGGATCCTGCAATGGGGCGAGCGGCCCGGTAGGGGGGGTTGGCACGGAAAAAGGCTGACGCGGAACACGTTCCTGCACCGGCGGATCGTCTATACTACGCGCCGGCGTTGCGGGGACCTCCACCGCCACGGGAGAACGACCATCTCGGGCTGGCTCGGCACCGGCGAGTTCTACGCCCTGGCGTGCGCCTTCCTCTGGGCGTTCGGGGTCATCCTGTTTCGCCGCAGCGGGGAGTTCCTGTCGCCCGTCGTCCTGAACACCTTCAAGAGCCTGGTCGGTCTGACCCTCTTCGTCGTGACCAGCCTGGTCCTGGGTATTCCGTTCTTCGCGCCGGAACGGACCGCGCTGGACTGGGCCGTCACCCTGACAAGCGGTGTCCTGGGGGTCGGATTCGCGGACACGCTGTTCTTCCGCGCCCTGAACCGCATCGGCGCCGGCCGGGTTGCGATCGTGGACTGCCTGTACAGCCCGTCGGTGATCCTCTGTTCCTACCTCTACCTGGCCGAGCCCATGCCGGCGACCCTGTTTCTGGCGGTCGGACTCATGATCACCGCCATCCTCCTCGGGGTCTGGCAACCGGTCACCGGAGACCCCGGGACCTCGCACGGGAGGTGGGCGGGTGGGGCAACCCGATCCTGGCTCATGGGCTTCATGTACGCGGCGACCGCGATCTTCCTGACCGCGGCGGCCATCGTGGCGGTCAAACCCATCCTGGAGCGCTCGAACGCCTGGTGGGTCGCCACGGTCCGCCTGTTCGGCGGGGTGGCCTTCCTGGCGATCCATGTCGCCGTGACCCGGCATCGCGCGGAGGTCGTCCCCGCCCTGAGGCACGAGAAGACGTGGCGGGTCGCGCTCCCGGCCGCGCTGGTCGGGACATACCTCGGGTTCTTGTTCTGGACCCTCGGGATGAAGCACGCGTTCGCCTCCACCGCGAGCGTCCTGAACCAGACCTCCAACATCCTCGTCCTGCCCCTGGCCCGCCTCTTCCTTCAGGAACCCCTCGGTCCCCGCCAGTGGGTGGCGATGGCCCTGGGATTCGGCGGGGCGGTGGTCGTGATGCTCTGACCCGTCGAGCAGACCGCAGGGACGGACGATGAGACATCGAGGGGTTTACAATCCGTGCGAGACGACGGAGCGGGATGGGACGTGAATCGCCCGGACAGCGACGGCCCGATTGTGATCATCCGGCGGCTCGCCGTGGGCGGGATGTCCGAGGTCTTCCTCGGGCAGCAGGCGCTCCCGGATGGAAGAACCCGCGCCGTCGTGGTCAAGCGGCTCCTGCCGGGGGCCGGGGACCAGGGCCGGACCCTGCTCCGGCGCGAGCGCGAGGCCCTTGCCGCCCTGGACAGCCCCTTTGTGGTGCGGCTCCTCGGAGGTTCGGACGACGAGATCGTGCTGGAGTACGTGGACGGCCCCGACCTCGCCTCCCTCCTGGCACACCTCAGCCGCCGGGGGAGGGTTCTGCCCGTCCCCGCGGCCCTGGCGGTGATCGAGGGCATCCTGCTCGGTCTCCGGGACCTGCACGCGGCCCGGGGACCCGACGGGGCCCCCCTGGGCCTGGTCCATCGAGACCTCTCGCCCGGCAATGTCCTGGTGTCCCGCGCCGGAGCCGTGAAACTGACCGACCTTGGCGTGGTGCACCGCGACGTGGCGGGCGATCCCACGCTGCCCGGGTTCAAGGGGACCCTGGCCTACATGGCCCCGGAGCAACTGCGGGGCGAGGGCGTGGACCCCCGCACCGACCTGTACGCGGCGGGCCTCATCGCCTACGAGGTCCTGACGGGGGTCCCCGCGCGACCCGCGGGGCTCCAGGGCCTCGCGGAACTCCTCGACGCCCGGTCCCGTCTTCCCGCGCCCCCGTCCGTGGTCCGTCCCGGCCTGCCCGAGGGGCTGGACGCACCCGTGCTGCGGTCCCTCGAACCCGACCGGACTCGCCGGTTCGCGTCGGCGGCGGAGATGTGGAAGGCGTTCCGGGCCGGAGCCGGAGCCTCCCCGGACTCGTCGTGCCTCGCGGGCGCGGCGCGCGAGGTCGCGGAGTCCCCCTCCCGTTCCGAACGGACCCTGGGACCGGACGAGCCGCCCCAGCGTCCGGTCCGGACACCGCCATCATCGGCACCCCGGACAGGGGATCGGGTGGGGGCGGGTGGGTGGGCCAGACGGATCGGACTCGTGGCGCCGCCGGTGGTCCTGGGGGTCGGGGTGGCGGTGGCGTGGCTCGCGGGGTGGATCGGCGCGCCGGTCCCTCCGTCGCCGGACCCGGGACTCCCCGCGACCGATGCAGCACCGATTCCCGACAATCCGGTGCCCGTGCCGGAGGTCTCCGGACCCGATCGGCCCGATGGAACCCTGGTCGGGCAGCAGGATTCGGACCAGGATCTCGCTCCCCATGCGCCCCGGCGTCCGGAACCGCCGGCGCCTGGGCGCGCGTCCCGCAGGGGAGAGCGCGGGAGGGGCAGACCGATCGAAGAGGTCCCGGCGACGCTGGTCGTGGCCCCGGCCGGGGCGGGCGCGGTCCACGTCTCGGGCAGCGGGGTGCGGGGGCTCGCGCCCGTCCGGATGCCCCTGGCGGACCGGCAACCGGTCGTCCTGACCTTGCGCGCCGGCGCCTCCGCGCTGCCGGTCCGCTTGAGGGTGCAGCCTGGTCCAGGGGGACCCGTCGCCTTCGTCGGGGCACCCGAGGGGCGCTATTATCAGGTGTCCTGTGGGGGCGCCGATCCGGGTCCCTCGCCGGTCGGGCCGGTCCGGGTCGGTGCGCGGCTCCGGTGCGAGGTCGCCGCGCCGGACGGGACGTCGGCCGCCTTCGAACTCCGGGTGGAGCGGGAATGATCGGGCGTTGGGTGGTGACCGGGACCTCGGCGCTGTGCGTGGCCGGGTGCGGCGGCATCCCTTCCGGGTCGGGGCGGATGCGCGTCGCCCTCGAAGCCGCGGCGACGGCCTGCGATGATTATTGTGTAGATACATTCGCGTCTCAAGTATTCACGGAGGACGGGGCGACCTCGCTGGGTCCCGAGCGCGAGGTGGCCTGCGGGCAAGACATCGTCTTCCTGGACCTCGCGGCGGGTACGCGGGTCCGCGTGCGCGCCTGGGTCGGGCAGGGGGGCGACCGGCGCCTGGAAGGGGAGGGCGGCCCGGCAACCGTCGTCGCGGGGGAAACCACCTCGGTCGCGGTGTCGCTCAAGGCGCTCCGGCCCCCGGTCGTGACCTCGGTCTCCCCGGAACCCGCCTGGCCGGGAGACACGCTCACCATCGCCGGCACCGGTCTGGGCGAGGGGCGGGGCCTGCACGCGGTGGAACTCGACGGCCGCTTCCTCGACGTCGCGTCCTGGTCGGACGACACCGTGGTCGCGTCGCTCCATCCCGACGACGACGGCGGTCTGCTCGCGGTCCGCGACTGCGGGGTACCCTCATCGTCGTTTCCGGTCCGGGTCCTGGCGGACGCGCCCGGGCGGTCCTCGTTTGCGCCCCTCGGCTGCCCCGGACTGACCCTCGCGGGCGCCACGGCCGTGTCCGGTACGACCGACATGGTCCTGGCCTTCGCCTGCGACGACCCGGCCGAGGGGTACCTCCAGCGCTACGAGCCCGTGGACTGCGTGCCGTTCGGGGTTCCGACCCGGCTCGACGCCGGGCCCGCAGCCGTCGCGGCCTCGCGCACGGACCCCGAGGTCTTCGTGGCCCTGCGGGACCGCCCGGACCTGTTCCGGGTTTCAGTTCCGCTTCCGGAATCGCCCCCGGAACCGTTTTCCCACCTTCCGGAAGACGCGCCGGTGTCGGCCCTGGCCGCCACCACGACGACCCTGTTCGTTCTGGACTCCGGGCCGGAGGCCCGGGTGTGGCGGGTCTCCCTGGCCGCACCCGGGGACGCGCAGGTCGCCGTCGGCGACGCGACGCCCGTCGCGCTCGCCG
>DYKK01000310.1 GCA_020722625.1 Anaeromyxobacter dehalogenans | reverse complement strand
ACCAAGACATATCAAGGTGTTCCGTCGTGCTGCCGAGATCGGGGTGGCGGATCGTCGGGTAAGATCGGTCCGATGCGCGCGTACCTCGACAACCTGGCCACGACCCCGCTGGACGGGCGGGTGTTGCGGGCCATGCAGGAGGTCTGGCAAGGACCCCCGGGCAATCCCCACGCGCGGGCGCACGGGTACGGGGTCGAGGCCGCAAAGCGGCTGGAACAGGCGCGGGCCGAGGTCGCGCGGGCGGTGGGGGCGCGGCCGGGCGAGGTCGTGTTCGTCCCGAGCGCGACCGTGGCGAACAACCTGGCCGTGCTCGGGGGGGCGGAGCGGCGCCGGAGGAAGGGGGGGCACGTCCTCGTCGGGGCGATCGAGCACGCCTCGGTCCTGGAACCCGCCCGGGAACTGGCGCGGCGGGGCTTCGTGGTCGAGGAGGTCCCGGTGGGGGCGGACGGCGTGTTGGACCCGGACGCGGTGCGCGCGAGACTGCGGCCGGATACGGTCCTCGTGTCCGTAATGGCCGTGAACAACGAGGTCGGGACCCTCCAGCCGGTCGGGGAGGTCGCGAGGGTCCTCGCGCGGCACGGCGCGTGGCTGCACTGCGACGCGGCCCAGGCCCCGGGGAAGGTCGCGCTTGGGCGGCTCGCCGGGGCGGACCTGGTGACCCTGTCCGGGCACAAGGCATACGGACCCGCGGGGTGCGCGGCCCTGGTCGCGCGCGGGGGCGCGGCGCGGCGGCCCCGTCCCCTGACCTTCGGCGGGGGACAGGAGGGCGGGACGTGGCCGGGGACCGTGCCCGTGGCCCTGGCCGTGGGGTTCGCGAGGGCCATGGACCTGGCGGAGGCGGAGCGCGAGGCGGACTGCGCGCGGGTCGCGGGACTGCGCTCGGCCCTGTGGGAGGGCCTCTGCGCGGCCTGGCCCGGGTCCCGGCACAACGGCCCCGCGGACGGGCGGACCGTCCCGCACTGCCTGAGCGTGACCTTCGAGGGCGTGGAGGGCGAGACGGTGATGGCCCGGCTCGCCGCGGCCGGGGTCGCCGCGTCGTTCGGGAGCGCGTGCTCGACCGACGCGGCGAGACCGTCGCACGTCCTGACCGCGATGGGGCTGTCGCCGGAGGAGGCCCGCCGGACGATCCGCTTCGGGCTCGGGCGGTTCACGACCCGCGAAGAGGTCGCCCACGCGGTCGAGGTGCTGGCGGGACTGGCGCGCGACCTGCGGCGATGACCGGGGGTCCTACACGCCCAGGAACAGGCGCTTTGCGAACTTTTCGTCGATCCCGGCCTTCACGATCTTGGACGCGGCGGCCTCGATGTCGTACTCGACGCGGACGTGATCGAGGGTCTCGGCCTCCGAGTCCCACAGGGCGAAACAGGCGCGCGGGTCCCGGTCACGCGGCTGGCCCACGCTGCCGACGTTGATGATGTACTTGGCATCCTCGCGCAGGGCCACGTGCTTCGCGTCCGTCGCCTTGGCCTTCTTCGCGGTCACCTGGAAGATGTGGGTCAGGTGGGCGTGCCCGATGAACGACAGGGATTTCAGGCGGTCGAAGACCTGGACGTGCGTCTGGGCCTCGCTGCTCTGGACCACGTAGAAGAACCCGGACGGCAGGACCGGGGCCGAGTGAAAGTACCCGATCTCGCCGTCCATACGCGTGTAGGGGAGGCCATACAGCCAGCGGTAGTTGTCCTCGGACAGGCGGTCGCGCGTCCAGCGCAGGACGTGGCGGGCCGCCTCGTAGTAGTACGATTCGTCCATCGCGCCGGTGACGGCCGCGTCGTGGTTGCCGAGGAGGCAGAAGGCGCAATGCTCGCGCACGAGGTCGCAGCAGGGGTCGGGGTCGGCGCCGTAGCCGACCACGTCGCCCAGGCACACGGTCAGGTCCGGGGAGGACGCGCGCACGACCTTCAGGACGGCTTGCAGGGCCTCGAGGTTCGCGTGGATGTCCGACAGGATCGCCACCCTCATGAGCGGTATTCTAGCAGACGGCGAACGGGAGCACCAAGGACATGGGTGGAAGACACGACGGATTGACCACACCGGTCCGCATCGCCCTCCTGCCCATCGGGCGGGAACTGCTGACCGGCCGGGTCCAGGACACGAACTCGCGGTTCCTGGCCGCGCGGTTCTTCGAGATGGGCCTCCGCGTGGTGCGCGTCTGCGCCGTGGACGACGACCCGGCCGCGATCGGGCGCGAGATGCGGCGCTGCCGGGCGGACGGAGCCACGGTGATCGTCTGCACGGGCGGGCTCGGGCCGACCCCGGACGACCTGACGCTGCGCGCGGTGGCCGAGGTCGTGGGCCGGCCCCTGGTCGAGGCCCCCGAGGCCCTGGCCCACGTGGAGCGCCGGTACCGCGAACTGCACGAGGCCGGGCGCCTGAAGGTCCCCGGCCTCACCGAGGACCGCCGGAAGATGGCGTTGCTGCCCCGCGGCACGCGGGTCCTGTCGAACCACGTGGGGACCGCTCCCGGGGCCGAGATACCGTGGGGGCGCGTCCGCGTCTTCTGCCTGCCCGGGGTCCCGGCCGAGATGGAGCCCATGGCCGAGGAGCACCTGTTCCCGGCCCTGGCCGGGGGCGGCGGCGTCGTGGTTCGGCGACTGACGCGGACGTTCGCGGTGTGCGACGAGTCGTCCCTGGCCGGGGTGATCCGCCGCCTGCAACCGGACCATCCCGGGGTCCTGATGAAGCCGGAACCGAAGGGGTACGGGGCGCAGCGCGAGATGCGGGTCCACCTCGAATGCGAGGGCGAGGCCGGGGACGTGGAGGCGCGGTTGGGCCGCGCGGCCCAGGCCCTCGAGGCTGCGCTTGCGGACCTGGGATGGCGCTAGGCCCGGGGCCCTTCTTCGGTCACCACCGCCTCGACCAGCCGCAGGGGCACGTGCTCGAACTGGATGTCCAGGAAGACTGCGCCGTCGCCGCGATCCCCGGGGTCGGGGTGGGGCAGGTGGAAGTAGGGGAGCGCCTCGGGCCGCAGGACCTTGTGGGTCGTGGTCACGACCAGCGCGCGCGCCCCGGCCTCGCGCGCAGCCATGCACAGGGCCAGGGACCCGGACTTGTTGACGAAGGCATCGGGAAGGACCGCGTCCGCCCCGAGGATCACCAGGGATTTCGGCATGCACAGGCCGGGCAGGGCCGCGTCGTACGTGACGGCCACCCGCGGCCCCCCCAGGGCCGCGAGGCGCCGGGCCAGCGTGGCCCCTTCCAGGCGCGGCCTCGACTCCGCGACGACCACCGAGGTCACGGCCCCGCTGTGTGCGAGCGCGAGGAGGGTCTCCTCGACCACGCGCGAGGCGCTCAGGGTCAGGACGGTCCAGGGGCCGGTCCCGGACCGCTCCAGATGACGGACCGCCTCGCGGGCCGCGCCCGACGGAGCCCCGGCCAGGCTGTCGCGAAACGCCTGGACGCGGGCTGTCGCCGTGGTGGGTTCGCCTTGGGCCAGGCAGGCGAGGTTCAACAGAGGGGCCATCATGGGCTTGGCCGCCGGCAGGCCCTCGATCACGGGGCCCGCGCGGCCCGCGGCGAGGGCCCGCAGCAGGAGGTCCGCGGCCCGCAGGGTCAGGTCCGTGGCGCCGCTGACATCGTCGCGGGCGATCCGCTCCAGCTCCCGCAGGACCTCGGTCATGGGCATCGCTCGCGGCCAGGGACCGGTGGGAGCCTACCGTCAATCCGGCCCGCGGACAAGTGCGCCGCCGCTCACGACATCCCGCTACGCCAGAACAGAGGGCGCCCAGGCGAGGGAAAGACCGGGGGCGGGGGCAGGGTCCGGGACAGGGGTCAGGGACAGGTTCAGTGGACAGGGTCAAGGACAGCGACAGTGACAGTGTCAGTGTCAGCGCCAGGGCCCCGTTGGACGCGGGGAACGAAGCATGACGACAAAGCCACGTCCACCGCGACCCCGGATCCCGGAATGCCGGACCCCGGAGGACCGGTCTGCGCCCACCGCCACGATCCGACATCCCGATCTC
>DYKK01000309.1 GCA_020722625.1 Anaeromyxobacter dehalogenans | reverse complement strand
GGGTCGCCGGCGGGGGCTCGGCTTCTCCTCGGGCGGCCGCCTGCGCGTCCTTGGCCGCCTGGACCGCGGCCTTGACCGCCTCGGCGCGCTCGCGGGCGGCCTGGGCCTTCGTCTTCGCCTCGCCGTACTTCGCGTCCTCGAAGGCCTTCTGGACCTCGCCCAGCGCGGCCTCGACCCCGGCCAGGTCGCCCTTGAGGGCCTCGAGGTCCGCCTCGGTCCCCTTGCCGGTCGGGGCCTCCGCGAGCAGGACCTTCGCCTCGTCCAGGCTCTTCCGGGCGTCGGCGATGGCCGCGGCCGTCTCCTGCTTGACGCGCTCGCGCTCCGCGGCGGCGTCCTGGACGGCCTTGTCCGCGGCCTTCTGGACGTCCGCGATCAGGACCTTCGCCTGATCGTATTTCCGAAACCACGCGAAGCGGCCTTCCTGGGCCTTGACCTCGGCCTCGAGTTTCGCGAGGGTTTCCTCGGCGGCCCGCAGAGACTCGGGCGCGTATTCCGTTGCCCCGGACGTTCGCGCGGACTCCACTGCGGCCTTGACCGCCGCGATCTCGGCCGCCGGCGGCTCGGCGCAGCCGGCGATTCCCATCAGCGCCGCGAGGCCGCACGCCTTCACCAAGGTCTTCATGTCAGCACCTCCTGTGAAACCCACTGGCGCCCGACTCGTCCCAACCGGAACGAGTCAGCCGATGATAAGACGAATCAGGAAACGACGTGTTCGCGGTGGTGGTCGAGGGTCCCCTCCCTGGATGGGCCAGGGAGGGGGAGAGGGAGTCACGCAATCACTGCGCGGCCTTGGCCAGGTTCTCGAGCATGTCGGTCGTGATGGACTTCGGCCGCTCGATGGGCTGCCCCACGGCCCGGTCCCACGTCACGTTGGCCGAGATGCCGAGCGCGCGTCCGATGCCGAACAGGACCGTGTAGAAGTCCCATTCCTTCACGCCGTAGTGGTACTGCAACTGGCCGGAGTGCGCGTCCACGTTCGGCCAGGGGTTCTTGGCCTTGCCCGCGGCCTGGAGCACCGGGGGCACCGCCTCGAAGACCACGCTGACCGTCTTGAAGATCGGGTCGTCCGGGCAGTGCTTGAGGGCGAACTCGCGCTGGCAGGTGTAGCGCGGGTCCGTCTTGCGCAGGACCGCGTGGCCGTAGCCCGGGATGACGTTGCCGCTGTTCAGGGTGTCCCACGCGAACTTCTCGATCTGGTCCTTGGTCGGGACCCCATTGAAGTGCTTCATGACCTTCATGACCCAGTCCAGGCACTCCTGGTTCGCGAGCCCGTGCAGCGGGCCGGCCAGGGCGCAGAGGCCGCCCGCCCACGCGTAGAAGACGTCGGACAGGGTCGAGGCCACGAGGTGCGCGGTGTGGGCCGAGGCGTTGCCGCTCTCGTGGTCCGAGTGCAGGATGAAGTACAGTTTCATCAGTTCCCGATACTCGGGGTTCGGGTTCTTCATCATGTGGGCGAAGTTCGAGCCCCAGTCCAGGTTCGGGTCCGGCGCGTTGGGGGTGTCCCCGTGGTACTTGCGGCGATAGACGTAGGCGGCGATGGCCGGGAGCCGGGCCACCATCGTCATCGAGTCCTCGTACATCGCCTCCCAGTAGTCTTCGCGCTTCATCGTCTTCTCGGCGTACCGCCTCGCGAAGATGGACTCGCGCTGCATCGCCAGGACGCCCAGGGTGAACAGGGTCATCGGATGGGTGTCCTTGGGACCCGCGCCCTCGATCACGTCATAGACGTACTGGGGCACGGTCCAGCGCCCGCGCCAGTCCGCCTCGACCGCCTCCGCCTCGGCGAGCGTGGGGACGTCGCCGGTGAAGAGCAGGTGGTAGAACCCGCCCACGAGCGGGATCTCGGCCCCGGCCCGGCGGGGGAGTTTCTCGAGCGTCTCGGGGATCGTGTATCCCCGGAAGCGGATCCCCTCGTTCGGGTCCAGGTACGAGATGTCGGTCAGCAGGGACTTGATGCTGCGCATCCCCCCGGCGACCTGGGCGACGGTCACCTTGTCAATGACCTTGTCGCCGTACTGCTTGCTGAGCGCGCGATAGCGCTCGCGCGCCGCCGGGACCTTCTGGGCCAGTTTCTCTTTGAGCGTCATCGGTCACCTCCCAAACAGGTTGTCCAAGAACCGTGGAACGAGTCCCTACTACGATCCACGACGATTGTCAAAGGGGATTTGCGCAGGAACGATGATCTTTTCCCTTGAGCGCCCAGGTTGGCACCGCGGGCGGCCCGGCGCCGTCAGTCGTTCAGCAGTTTGTTCAGGACGCTGTTCTCGGACCCGGGGTAGGCCGAGGACCAGACGTAGGCCATGTTGTCGCCGTCGAGGATGATGCTGTACGGGACGCCGGTCATGTAGTGGGGATAGAGGAACTGGACCAGTTTCTGCCAGCCCGTGTCGTAGAACATCCGCGCCCTCGGGAACCCGTGTCCGTTCGCGTAGGAGGTGCATTCCTGCTGATCCACGGACCCCCCGTAGAGGTCTTCCCCGAGCACGACCCAGACCTCGACGTCCGGCTGGTGGGCCTCGTAGTACTGGGCGGCCTGGGGCACGAGTTCCGCGCAATACGGGCACCAGGCGGTCACGAGGATGATCCAGACCGCCTTGGTCTGACCACAGAAGTCGTGCAGGAAGACCTGCTGGCCGGAACAGTTCGTCAGGCTGAAGTTCGCAATGTTCTCGTCCATGGTCGAACCGGTGCCGCCCGCGACGCATTCGGGCTGCGGCACGGTGAGGCTCACGGTCTCGGCGGTCGCGTGGTGGCCGCCCAGGCACCAGGTCCGTCCGTTCGGGACCCACGTCGTGCTGAAGTCGTTCCCGATCTGGACCTCGTGGAGCACGACATCGTGGAGGACCGCGTCGAACGGGGCGTTCGCGTCGTCGAGCGACTGGATCTCGATGCTCCCCTCGTCCGCGAGGTAGACGCGCTCGCACTCGGTCGCCGTGCAGTTCTCGAACACGAGGATGCACGTCGAGCACTCCGCGAAGCCCTTGTGGGGGATCGCGTAGGTGCCCGGTCCGGTCGGCCCCTTGTACGTGCTGTACTGCCGGAACAGGATGACGAGCTGCGAATAGGGTTCCTCGGAGGAGGTCTCCTCGGTATAGACGAAGTTCCCGCCGGACCCGTACAGGAAGTCCATCGGCTTCCACGACGCCTCGACCACCGTCCCCTGGAAGCCCTTGCCGTTGCACGCCCGCTCGCAGGCCCCGGCCTCGTTGCAGACGTACCCGGCCTGGCAGACCCCGCACGAGCCCCCGCACCCGTCGTCCCCGCAGACCCGGCCCGAGCAGTCCGCGGTGCATCCCCGACAGGTCCCGTCCACGCATTCGTACCCCGGAAGGCACGTCCCGCAGGACCCCCCGCACCCGTCGTCGCCACACTCGCGGTCCGAGCAATCGGGGACGCACTCCTCACACACGTCCCCGGCGCCGCACCGCTGGCCCGGCAGGCAGCAGTTGTTCCCGCACCAGGAACCGGGGCAATCGCACACCCAGGACGACGTGTCGCACGTCGCGTTGTCGGGACATCGCAGGCACTTGCCGCCGCACCCGTCGTCCTGGCCGCACCACTTCGGGCCGCACGCCTCCGGGCACCCCAGACAGGTGTCTCCAGGCCCGCACGCCTGGCCTTCGCGACAGCACGTGTAACCGCACCAGGTCCCCGGGCATTCGCAGACCCACGACGCCGTGTTGCACGTCGCGTTGTCCGGGCACCTCGTGCAGCGGCCGCCGCACCCGTCGTCCTGGCCGCACCACCGCGCATCGCACAGCGGCGTGCAGACCGGGGGCGCCTCGGGGCCCGGGTCCGGCGCTTCCGGCGCCTGGAATCCGTCGCGAACGTCCGCGATTCCGCCGGGGTCGGGCCGGACCGTGTCCGCTCCGCCGCCCCCGCCGCCTCCGCACGCCGCCGCCAAGAGCAGGACCCCCCATGCCCGCACCCGTCGCATTCGATGCTCCTCGCCACGGGAAC
>DYKK01000308.1 GCA_020722625.1 Anaeromyxobacter dehalogenans | reverse complement strand
CTGTCCTCTGTCACTGAGCCTGTCCCCCGGTTCCGGGCTCCGGTTTCGCGACGCACGTCGGGTCCTCGTCCAGGAGTCGGAACCCATCTTGGCCTATACTCCCTCCCATGAGCCGCTGGTTCCTCCTGGCTCTCGGGATGGTCGTCTGCGCGTCGTGGTCTTCCGCGCAGCCACCCGGTCCGCCCCGGTCCCACCCCGGTCCTCCCGGGGAGTGCTCGCTGGTCCCCGCCCCGCCGGCCGAGGCCCTCGAGCCCTACGGAAAGGCCGGCCCCTTTGCGAAGGGAGTCCGCCTGTTCGTGAAGGGGCGGTACCGGGAGGCGGCCCGCGAACTGACCCGGGCCTGGCGCCGGGTCCGGGCGGACCTCGCGAGGGTCTTTCAGTCGTCCTCGTGCGAGCCGGCCCGCATCCGGGCCGTCCTGGCGCGCACCCTGTTTCGCGGACCGCCTCTGGTGGTGCCCGGCGACGACCGGTTCCTCCCGCCGCCCGAGGTCCGGCAGGCCCTGGCCCATGCCCTGTGCGTGACCGGCCGGATCCGGGGGGCCGCGGGCGTCCTGTGGGAGGCCGCGATGGCCGGGGACGACGGCGCGCGAATCGCCGCGGGGGTGCTGCTCGCGTCCTCGGGAAGCCCCGACCTTTGCCTCGCGCTGCTCCCCGAAACGCCTTCCGCGCCCGGGATGATGCTCGGCCGGGCTTGCTGCCTGTTGCGCGCGGAGCGTCCCCTGGAGGCCCGGTCCATCGCGTCCCGCGCTTGCGGCGCACCGGGTCCCCGCGCCGCCGCCCTGCGGGACCTGCTGCAAGCCGCGGGGGTCCCCTGTTCGGAGGAACCGTGAAGCCGTACGACGCCTCCCCGGAGCAGGTCTCCCGCTTCCGGCGCGAACGCGATGCCTTCCGGCTTCGCTATCAGTGCCCCGACTGCGCTCATGCGCGTGTTCGCCCATCGCCCCCCGGCCTTGCGGATGCGACGTGGTTCTGCACGCTGGGCTATCCCAACGAGACCCTGATGGCCGCCCAGGGCTTCCTCGAGGGCTCGGGGCAGTTTGTCTTCTGCAAATATTTTGAACTAGTCTAGATTGCAGGACCACGCGATGCCCGTCTAGAAGCGCGTTGTCTCGTCGCACACCGTCCGCGTCCGCCGCGTCGAAGGAAAGCGGTGACTCCGGGCGTTCACAACAGCGCCTTGCCCAGGTCGGCGTGGGGGGCCGGGATGACCTCGTGGCGCAGGAGGTAGCCGGAGTCGATCGCGCCGATGCCGCCAGACACGGCGGCCTCGACCATGGGCAGGTCGCCCGTCAGGGTGACATAGGCCTTGCCGCCGAGGCCCATGCCGAGGCGGACCTCGATGAGCGTGATCTCGGCGGCCTTGCAGGCCGCGTCCGCTGCGAGGATGGACGCCGCCACCGAGAAGGTCTCGATGACGCCCACGGCCTCGAGGCCCGGCAGGGGCTGCGCCGAGACGACCGCGGGGATGACCTGAGGGTGCAGGTTGGGGATCAGGAGGCGATCCACGAGGTATCCGCCCGCGTAATGGACCCCGGCCTCGAGGGACTCTCGGACGGATTGCTCGTCGCCGGCGACCAGGACGATATATTTACCTGGACAGATTGTCTGTGACCGTAGGATTGTCACGGGCGCCTTCTTGGCCATGGCGTCGCAGGCCACGACCCCGCGCGCGATGGAGGTCAGTTCCACCAGTCCGATGGCGGGCCTCGGGTCCATGTCATCTCCTCACGATGCGGACCGACCGGTCGTCCACGCCCGCGACCACCCCGGAGATCGAGGCGTGCACCCGGGCGCCCAGGGCGCCCTCCGGGACCTCCGCGATGCAGTCCCCGGCGGCCACGCGGTCCCCGGAGCGGACCACGGGCCGGGCCGGTGCCCCGATGTGCTGCCGCAATGGGATGCGGACCTCCCAGGGCTCCGGGACCGGCAGGGGTTCCCCGACCGGGGGCAGGACGTACCGCGCGAGTTGCAGCCGCTCCGTGAGCCTCGCCTTGGGCACGCGCGACCACGCCCGCGCCTCGCGGGCCTCGGCGGGACGCGCCCGGTACGGATTGGGCACCTTCTCCGCGCCCAGGCGGACCTTGAACGACTCGAAGACGCGGCGCGGGGACAGGCCCATGGGACAGGCGTACGCCTCGCACACGCCGCACAGGGAGCACAGGTACCCCATGGCCAGGACGTGGGCCGAGTCCTCCGTGCGCGACTGGACCGCGCGCATCGCCTTGTGGGGCTCGATGCGATGCCCCAGGAGGTATCGCGGGCACAGGTCCGTGCACATCCGGCACCCGCAGCACACGGCCATGGCCAGGCGGTGCTCGGCCTTTGGGCTCGGCAGGCGGCGCTGGACCACCGGGTGGTCGGGCGGCAGGACCAGGTAGCCGGAGGTCGTCTTGGTCACGGGGCGGTCGGTGTCCGGCAAGAGGAACCCCATCATCGGCCCGCCGTCCACCACCCGGAAATCCGGGAGGGTGGCCCCCCCGGCGGCCGCGAGGACGTCCGCGGCCGAGGTCCCCACCGGAACCACATAGACGCCGGGCCGGCGGACCTCGCCGGCCACGGTCACGTGCTTCCGGATCACCGGGGTCCCGGCCATGGCCCGATGGACGTTCAGCAGGGTCGAGACGTTCTGCACCACGACGCCCACGTCCAGGGGGAGGCCGCCCTCGGGCACGACGCGCCCCGTGACCTCGTTCACGAGGACCTGCTCGTCGCCCGACGGGTAGAAATCCCCCAGTTCAAACAAGGCGATCCGGGGATCGTGGTCCAGGAAGGGACGGAAGCGACGGATGACCTCCTGGTACTTGTGCTTGACCGCGAGCACCACCCGGCGAGCGCCCACGACCTGGGCGACCTCGCGAAGGGCCTCGGAGATCTCGCCCGCGTGCCGCGCCATGACCCACTGGTCGGTGGCGAGGATGGGCTCGCACTCCGCGCCGTTCGCGATCAGGGTGTCCACGCGGGACGCAACCTTGACGTGGGTGGGAAAGCCCGCCCCGCCGGCCCCGACCACGCCGGCCGCCTTGACCGCCTCCGCGAGCGACACCGCCTCCCCCGGCCCCGAGGTCGGGGGCGATGATAGCAGAAAGCCGAACGCGCGAGCGGGCGCTCGCGGCCCCCGAATCCGCCGTCAATTTCCGCAAGTCTTTGAATAGACATGAAATCTGCCTCGTCTCATTCCACATGTACGCGGCGGAGGACGGCGCCGGCAGCCTCCCGCCCGGGACCAACCAGGGCGGCGCCACGCACTACTCCGAAACGAACGTCCAGGTCGCCGGGGTGGACGAGGCCGACTTCGTGAAGAACGACGGGAAGTTCATCTACGTGGTCGCGAACGGGGAGTTCCAGATCATCCAGGCGTGGCCGGCCCCGCAGACCCACACGGTCGCGAAGGTCCAGGTCGAGGGCGAGCCCAAACGGATGTATGTCCACGCGGATCGCGCCGTGATCTATTCCGCGCTCGGTCCCATCGAGCAACCCGCGTACGACGACGGGTGGGGCGGGTACGGCGGGCCGATGGATTCCGGCGGCTCCGAGGACTGCACCTACGGCTACGACTGCGACTTCACGGGGGACGGGCAGGTCCTGAAGGTGACGGTCCTGGACATCACCGACCGGGCGCGCCCGGCGCTCCTGCGCGAGATGGTCTTCAGCGGGTCGTACCTGAACTCGCGGCGCATCGGGGACGTGGTGCACACGGTCGTCGTCTTCCCCGAGGTCTCGGTCCCGGGGCTCCAGTACTGGCCCGAAGAACTCAAGGACCCGTGGCAGTGGTGTGGCAAGCCCGATGAATTCCCTTACACGGAAGCCGAACTGCGCGCGATGTTCGACGCGCTGGCCGAGGCGAACCGCGCGGTCATCGAGGCCGCGACCATCGTGCAGTTCCTGCCGGGCCTGAAGGACACGCGCCACCTCGGGGGCGAGCCCGTGGTGGACGAGGGCCTGCTCGGGGACTGCGAGGGGTTCTACCTG
>DYKK01000307.1 GCA_020722625.1 Anaeromyxobacter dehalogenans | reverse complement strand
ACTTCAAGACGACCACGTACCGATTCACCACCCTGGAGCCGCGACTTCCCCCACCCCCCCATCTATCGGACGTGCCACCGGCACGTCCTCCCCAGCGCTTTGCGCTGGGAGATGGGGCCCCGCTATCGGACGTGCCACCGGAACGTCCTCCCCAGCGCTCCGCGCTGGGAGATGGGGCCCCCCGTCTATCGGACGTGCCACCGGCACGTCCTCTCCCGCTCGGTCGCTTCGCTCCCTGCGCGGGAAGCCGGGGCCCCAGTCGCGGCCGGCACGAAACGAGGACAGACCATGGTTTCCCGTCGTCTTTCCGAGATCGGGACCGAGGCGCGGGGCCGGGGCGGCCCCGGAGCGCGCCAGGGGTCCGGTGATCCTGTGGCGGCTCGGGGAACGGGTGGCGGCCCTGGCCGAGATGAAGGCCCGGGCGCACCAGGGCCGGCTCCACGAGGCGGACCTCCGGGTGCTCGCGGCCATGCTGGCGGAGGGGAGACCCGAGCGCGTCGCGATGTCAGCGCAGCGCTACCTGCGCGGATGGCCGGGCCCCGGCGACCGCGCGCTGTTCGATGCGGCCTATCCACGGCCCTTTGCCGACGTTGTGTCCGAGGTCGCAGGCGAGACCGGGGTGGACGAGGCGTTCCTGCACGCGGTCATGCGGGCCGAGAGCGGCTTCAACCCGTCCGCGCGTTCCCCGGCCGGGGCCGTGGGGCTGATGCAGATGATGCCCGCGACCGCGAGGGTCGTGGCCGGGAGGCTCCTGGGCGACGCGCGCCTCGCCCGCGGCCTGTGGAAGCCCGAGGTCAACGTCTGGCTGGGGGCCCGGTTCCTGGCCGAACTCCAGACGCATTTCCGGGGGCATCCGCCCCTGGTCCTCGCCGGATACAACGCGGGGGCGGGCGCGGCCCGGCGGTTCCACCAGCGGCTGTCCGCCCTGCCGACGGACGTGTTCGTGGAGGCGATTCCGTTCTCGCAGACCCAGGCGTACGTGAAGCGGGTGATCGCCCTGGCCGCCGGATATCGGGCGTTCTACGGGGACCCCGCGAAGGGGCCGTTCGAGGTCCCCTTGCGCGTGCCGGATTCCCTGGGGCCGTTCATGGAACCCCCGCGCAAGACGCCCCTGGCCCGGGCGGGGTCAACGCCGTTTCTTGCGGGCGGGTCGTGGCGGTGAGGAAGAACGTCGAAGCGCTTCCCGTCTCCGATCGTGGCACCTGTCGAGGTCGGCGGGCTCGTTGAGCCCCGACCCAAATCCGCCATCCATTTCCGCAATTCTTCGAATAGACATGAAATTCGCTTCGTTTCATTTCAACACCCTGGGGCCGCGACTTCCAGGTCGCGGCTGGCACGAAACCACGATATATCAAGGTGTTCCGTCGTGCTACCGAGATCGGGGTGGCGGATCGTGGCCCGAATATTGTCCTTGACAAAAGGACAATTCTTGTTGTATCTGGCATCCGAGGAGTGACAAATGCGCGAGGTCATCCGGCGCAAGGTCGTGGATTCGCTGGCGAGGCCGATTCCGGTGTTCACGCGCAGGGACGTGCGGCTGCCGGGAATCCAGGGCAAGGCCGTCGCGGTGATCGGCATGCGTCGGACCGGGAAGACCACGTTCCTCTGGCAGGTGCTCGCGGACCGGGTGGCGAGCGGCACGGCGCGCGAGGGCCTGCTCCTCTTCGATTTCGAGGACGAGCGGCTCGCCGGGATGACCGCGTCGCAACTGGGCCTGGTGCTTGAAGAGTACTACCTCCTCCATCCGGAATGGCGCGACCGCCGGCGCGCCACGTTTCTCTTCGACGAGGTACAGGTAGTCCCCGGATGGGAGAGGTTCGTCCGCAGGATGCTGGACTCGGAACAGGTAGACGTCTTCCTGTCGGGGTCTTCCGCGAGGCTGCTCTCGCGCGAGGTGGCGACGAGCATGCGCGGGCGGGCCATGGAGGCCCTGATCCACCCGTTCAGCCTGCGCGAGTTCACGAGGCACCTCGGCCGGGAGCCGACCACCGCGCCCTCGCGCCTTCCGAAGGCGGCACGGTCCACACTCGAGAAGGACCTGCGAGACTACCTGTCCGCGGGGGGCTTCCCGGAGGCCCAGGGCGCCACCGTCCGGGATCGCTTCGAACTCCTGAAGGGATACGTGGACGTGGTGCTCCTGCGCGACGTGATCGAGCGGCACAACGTCACGAACCCCTCGGCCCTGCGGTGGATGACGCGGAGACTGCTCTCCAACGCGGCCGGCTTGTTCAGCGTGAACCGGTTCCATCGTGACCTCGGGTCCCAGGGGGCGGCGGTCGGGAAGGACACGTTGCACGAGTATCTCGGCTACCTGGAGGACGCGTTTCTGGTGCGGACCCTGAAGGTCGCGTCGGACTCCGAGCGCAGGAGGAACGTCAACCCGCGGAAGGTGTACCCGATCGACCCGGGCCTGATACCGGTTTTCGACCGTTCCGGCCGGGCCAACCTCGGGCACGCCCTCGAGACCGCGGTCCTGCTGGAACTGGACCGGCGCGGTGCCGAGGTGTCTTACGTCCGTCTGCCCGGGGGATTCGAGGTGGACTTCCTCGCCCGCCACCCGGACGGACACGAGGAACTCGTCCAGGTGTGCGCCGACCTCGAGGCCCCCTCCACCCGCCTGCGCGAGGTCCGCGCGCTGGTCGAGGCCTCCCGGGAGCACCCGCGCGCCTCGTTGCACCTGGTCACGCTCGATCCGGATGCGGCTCCCGACCTACCCCCGGCCGTCCGTCTCCACTCCGCCGCCGCGTGGCTCCTCGGCGAGGACGACTGAGTCCTCGGCAACCGGCCCTATCCGGCCTGCTGCGCCACCCTGCGCGTCTCATCCCCCGTGAGCAGGTCCCCCGGGCGGAAGTCATGGCCGTCTGAGGTGGAACTCCCGCGCAAGACCCCGCTGGCCCGGGGAGGGTCAACGCCGTTTCTTGCGGGCGGGTTGTGGCGCTGAGGCGAGGGCCGGTTCGCGAAGCACCCCGTATTCCTGGCCCTCCGGGATCCGGCGCAGGCGCGCGAACACCGCGAGCGCCAGCCCGCCCACCACCAAGGCGAGTGCCACGATCTGCGCGTCGCGCAGGCCCAGGAACCGGTCGGGGCGCCCCTCGGGCTGGCGGATGATCTCGATCAGGAAACGCAGGACCCCGGCCCCCACCAGGTACAGCCCGAACAGGACCCCGGGATGCCGGATCCGCTTGCGGATCCCCCACAGGACCCCGAACAGGAGGAAGTTGGTGACCGTCTCGTACACAGGCGTGGGGTGGACGAGTTCCTCGGTGGGGACGATCCCGTCCGGGTACGACATGCAGAACAGGGGGCGCGTCTTCGCCCAGCAGAACTCGAAGCCCTTGTCGTACATCTCCACGAGCCAGCACGACGCCCGGTCCACGAAGTCGCCGCACGGCAGGCCGTAGTCGCCGTCGCCCGAGACCTGGCACCCGATGCGGC
This sequence comes from Anaeromyxobacter dehalogenans, assembly GCA_020722625.1. GTDB lineage: Bacteria > Myxococcota_A > UBA9042 > DTJE01 > DTJE01 > DYKK01. The sequence goes on along the minus strand of DYKK01000307.1, from coordinate 548 downwards.
CGAACGCATACCCACTCGCGAGGGTCGGCGCGACCGCGTCCACCATCACGAGGACCGGCAGGCGCTTGATCCGGTAGTACCCGATGATGAGGGCGGCGGCCAGGATGAGTCCCCCGTGCCAGGTCAGCCCCGCGCCCGAGAAGAAGTCCTTCCAGGACACGGTCTGGGCCTCGGTGAACATGTAGGCGAGTTTCGCACCCACGACCCCGCCCACGATGCCCAGGAAGATCGTGTTCTCGGCGAACTTGGGGTCAATGCCGCGACGGCGGTGGTCGTACGACAGGATCTTGAGCGCAGTCAGGAACCCGATCGCCATCATCACCCCGTACGTCCCGATCCGGATGGGGTGTTCGATCACGTAGGGCCACATCCTGTCGGCTCCCGTCGCGGTCCGGGCGCCATGATGCGCGCCCCCGCCGGGTCGTGTCAAGCACGACACCGGCCCCGAATCCGCCGTCAATTTCCGCAAGTCTTTGAATAAACATGAAATCTGCCTCGTCTCATTTCACCACCCTGGGGCCGCGACTGGGGCCCCATCTCCCAGCGCG
>DYKK01000306.1 GCA_020722625.1 Anaeromyxobacter dehalogenans | reverse complement strand
TGTCGCGGTCCCGTGCCAGCCGCGACTTGGAAGTCGCGGCCCCAGGGTGGTGAAACGAGACGAAGCAGATTTCATGTTTATTCAAAGACTTGCGGAAATTGACGGCGGATTCGAGTACCAAGGCGCGCCGGTTCATCGGCGTCCCTCCCACGAAAAATCACCCCATGCTAACGATTTCCCGCGGCAAGCGATACGGCTGTGTCGCTCAAGGAGCCGCCTCGTGCGCCGCGTTCACCGCGTCGAGCAGGGACGCGACCCCCGTCATCAAGGCCATGGCCGCGTCCGGACCCCCGCCGTGGATCTGGCTCCCGATGGCGGCGGGCGCGTAGGTGCACTTCGGATAGACGTAGCCGACCTCCGCGTTCGCGAGGCCCACCACGAAGCGCCCCGGGGTCGCCAGGTGGTCCACGAGGGCCGGCTCGTGCGGGGCGTCGGGATAGACGAGCGCGTCGCCCAGTTCCCACGGCGTCGTGATCTCGCCCGTGACCAGTTCCGGGACCACCTCCCCGCAGGACCCCCGCGTATTCCGTGTTCACGACGAAGTGCGCGCTGTCGAGCCCCTCGAACCCCGCGAGGACCTCCTCGTAGGTCCCCTCCCCCACGTCCACCGGCGCGGCCGCGCCCGGCGGCTTCGTCATCACGCCCCACATCGAGCCCGGCCACGCGAACTTCCAGGTCCACACGGTCCAGTGCACGCCGCGCCGGTTCAGCGCGGCCAGGGCCGCGTCCATGGCCGCGGGACCCCAGACCGCGTCCGTCTCGGGGTTGAACTCCCCGAGCAACAGCGGGCAATCATATCGTTCAGAATATTCGTAGTACGATTCAGCGACCTTCAACGCCCGGTCCATCGCCGCGCCGTATTCCCCGGGCGTCTTGGGCGGGTCCGGGTACAGGTGGATCGAGAACATCGCGTTCTCCCACCCCATCTCCCGCGGCGACACCAGGACCCCCGGCGCCTGGTAGCCGTCCTCGACCATCACGATGTGGTCCGGGTCCACCTCGCGGATCGCCCGGTAGATCGCGTCGTGAACCTCCTGGTACTGCTGCGCGTTCTGGACGCTCATGGGCTCGTTCAGCAGGTCGTAGGCCGCGACGTGCGGGTCGCCCGCGAAGTAGGACGCCAGGGCCTGCCACAGCCGCGCGGTCCGGGCGATGCACTCGGGCCGCTCCCACAGGGACCCGCCGTCCCAAAGCCCCGTGTGCGACGCGGTGCTCTGGCCCCCCGGGGCCCCGTGCAGGTCGAGGATCAGGTACACGCGGTGCTTGCGCGCCCACAGCGCCAGCGTGTCCAGGCGCCGGAACCCCTCCTCGTCAAAGGCGTTGGGGCCCTTCACGTCCGATTCAAGGTTCAGGTAGAAGACCGGCACGCGGATCGCGTTCAGCCCGAGCGCGGCCACCTGCTCCACGTCGGCCTCCGTGATGAAGTGGTCCTGGAAGGCCCGGCGCAGGTCCCGCGCGCCCTGCGGCCCGAAGCGCCGCTCGAGCCACTGCCACAGGCTCCGCTCCTCGAAGACCCACGGCTGCCCGTCGAACCACGCCCACAGGGCCAGGACCGCGTCGCGCCGGTCCTCGCCCGCGGTCTCGACCATCCGCTGCCGCCACCGATCCACCAGGACCCGGTGCGCGGTCTTCTCGAGGGTCCATTCCAGCGCGGTCTCGGCCTTCGCGGCCTCCAGCAGGTCCCCGACCCCGAGTTCCGCGGCCTTCGCATCGAGCGCCTCGAGCAGGCCCCCCTCGTCCATCCCCCCGATCCCGGCGATCCACGACTCCACCAGGAGCCAGGACCCAAAGTTCACGCCGCGCAAGGCCACGGGGTTCCCGGCCTCGTCCACAAGGTCCCGCCCGTCCACGCGCAACCACGGAAGCGTCGGCGGGATGCGCGGCTCGGGTCGTACCGGAACCGGCGCAGCATGGGGTTCGCAGGAGCCGGGCTCCGGGCCCCCGGGCTCGCCCGAGTCGGGCGAGGGGGCGTCCCCGTCCAGGACCTCCGAGGCCTCGGGGCCGCCGTCCACCGCGTCCGGAGCCGGCGTCCCGTCCGGGGACCCGCCGCCACCGCCCCCGCCGCACGCGAGCAGGAGCGCGAGCCATGCCGCCTCTCCGCCGGGTCGTTTCATCTACTCCCCCCACTTCGCCGGGTCGCGCACGAGGTCGCAGTCGGCCACCGGCGCGCCCGCGGGATTGCGAAACGGCGACCAACAGTACTCGAGCACGAACGCGATGTCCTCGATCCGGATGAAGGCCGGCTCGTGCCTCGGGTACATCCCGCCGTCCCGGAAACTGTACGTCCCGTCCGGGACCGACGGATCCCACAGGTCCCACCGCGGAAAGTCCCGGTACGCCTCGATGGTCCGCCCGTAGAAGCCCCGGACCTCCGCGGCCTCCTCCGAGGTCAGGGGCACGCCCACGCTCGCGGCCATGAGGAGCAGGCGCGCCGTGTCGCGCGGCCAGTTCTCGTTGGACTGCCCCGGCTCGCCCGACCCGGGGTCGCGATACCGTTCGATGCGCGTGATCAGCCCCTCCAGGAGCCGCCTCGCGACCTCCGGGTACCCGCGGGTCAGGGCCAGGGCGACCGCGGCCATGTGAAACTGATTGATGATGTCATAGTTGAAGTAGTTCCCGGCCCCCGCGATGGTGTCGTAAGGGCTCCCCTGCCCGTCCCCGCAGTCCTGGTCCAGGGGCTCTCCATACCCGAGCAAGGCGCTCGCGAGCCTGGGGTCGCACTCCGCGTCCGGGAAGATCCCCGTGTACCGCACGAAGGACGCGAGGTCCTGGTCCTCGACCAGGACCACGTTCCCCTGCGCGTCCTTCGTCCGGATGTTCCATCCCGAGTCCACGATGTCCCGCGCGAATCGTTCGAGGAGGTCCAGGGCCTCGGCCGCGACCTGCCGGACCCCCGGGTCCGGCGCGAGTTCCGCCACGTACGGCAGCCACGCCGCGACCCGGTCAAAGTACGGCACGTCGTCCTTGGAGCGCTTGTTCGTGACCCACACGTCGCCCCACGTGGGGTTGCGCTCGTAGCGGAACCGGTCCGCGTTCCAGCCCTCGTACGGGAAGTACCATTCCGAGTAGTCCACCGCCTTCTTCTTGCCGCCCGGCAACACGAAGGAGTGCCCGATCGTGATGATGTTGCGCGCCATCAGGTGCTCGACGGGGTCGTGTTCGTCGTACACGAAGCCCCGCGTGACCGCGACGATGGACTTCGTGAACTGGTCCACGATGCGGCCCATGGCGTCGTCCCCGGTCATCAGGTACCCCCCGATGGCCTGGGCCAGGACCAGCATGGTCGGCTCCGCGTTGTTGTGCGACCCCCCGTCCTTCGCGCTCGCCCGGAACGTGACCGTGTCCCCTTCCTTGACCGCGACCACGTCGTGCCACCAGATCTGATAATCGGGCAGGCCCGTCGAGGCATGGGTCCCGTGCGTCGTCTCATAGACCCATGTGAAATAATCAATGTCCTTCAGGAAACCGGTGATCTTCCTCGTGAAGTCGGCGATCTCCGTGGGATCCGCGGGCGGCCCCGGGTCCGGTCGCGTCAGGGCGAACGGGAGCGCCAGCGGCAGCCCCCCGGGCGTGCGCGGGACCTCCGCGGCCGTCTCGCCGCCCGCCGCGTCGTCCCCCCCGTCCACGTCCCCCCCGTCCAGGACCTCCCCCGCCTCCGGCTCCGCGGGCAGGTCCCCGGCGCCGGCCGCGTCTTCCCCCGGGTCCCCTGGGTCCTGGAAGTCCCCGGCCCCCTCCCCTCCGCCGCCGCATCCAGCGACCGCGACGAAGGCCAAGACCCACAAGGCATGTGTTGAACGACGGGCTTTCCGGCTCATTCCGAACCCCCCTCGCGGCAGTATCCGACGCCGTCCGCGGGGACGTCAACGAGCGCTTGCTGTCATGAATCTTGCTCTCGATCGCATGGGTGTGGGCGGACCGGAATCGAGCGGTTCCAGCACGGGTCCCTGGCAAGGGGGATCTGGAAGAGGTGCGGGACTGCGCGCTCCGGCCGATTCCGTGC
>DYKK01000305.1 GCA_020722625.1 Anaeromyxobacter dehalogenans | reverse complement strand
GAATATCCGTGAAATCTGATTCGGTTCATTTCACCACCCTGGGGCCGCGACTTCCAAGTCGCGGCTGGCACGAGACCTCGACAAATCGGGGCGTTCCGTCGTTCTTCCGAGACCGGGATGACGGATCGTGGAGAAGTGTGCAGTTGGACCTGGTGCTGCTACAATCATGATGGGCGCGTGGAAGGGCTCAGCATGAAGCAGGACGGCCTGTCAGCGCGGAGCCGGGAACGCAGGAAGCGGCTGGTGGCCAACCGGGCCACCAGTTTTGCGGAAGCGGAGCGATGGGACCTCCAATACTGGCAGAGCCTTTCGCCCCGGGAGCGGATCGCCGCGCTGGAGTCCATGCGTCGCGAGTGGGAGGAGATCCGCCGTGCGCGTGACCGCTGATTTCCAGGACCTGCTGCTGTTGCTGGAACGGCACCGGGTCAGATACCTGATCGTCGGGGGTTACGCCTTTGCCTTGCATGCCCGGCCTCGCTACACCAAGGACCTCGACATATTCGTGGACCCGGACCGGGACAACGTGGAGAGAACCAACGCCGCCCTCAAAGAGTTCGGCAGCCCGTACCTGTTGGACCCGGAATCGCCGGACGAGATCCTTCAAATCGGCCTCGAACCCGATCGGATCAACCTGATCCGAAGAATCGGAGAACTGAATTTCTCGAAGGCGTGGCAAACACGCGTGAGAGTCCGGTACGGAGAGGTCGAAGCCAACTGGATCGGCCTCGAAGCCCTCATCGAAACCAAGCGGATCGCAGGCAGACCTCGCGACATCGAGGACGCCGAACTCCTGGAGAACCTGAGCCGAACGGGCAAGGCGTAGCACAGCCTTTGCCGCGCGTTTCCCGTCTTTGTTGATGTCCTGTACCCGTTGGACGGGTCGTCCACAACCGGCGCAGCACTCCCGAGGCGTCCCCGGCGGCCGAAGAACCGGACCGCCTCCCGGCCCTACACCTTCTCGAGCAGGTGCCCCAGTTTGTCCTTCTTGGTCCGCAGGTAGAACCGGTCCCGCTGGCCGCGCGGCGGAATCTCGAGGGGCAGGCGCTCGACCACCTCGAGGCCGTACCCCGCAAGCCCCACGATCTTGCGAGGATTGTTCGTGAGCAGCCGCATCCGCCGCACCCCGAGGTGGGCCAGGATCTGGGCCCCGATCCCGTAGTCGCGCATGTCCTCCGGGAACCCCAGCCGCGTGTTCGCCTCCACCGTGTCGAGCCCCCGGTCCTGCAAGGCGTAGGCCCGGATCTTGTTCAGGATGCCGATGCCCCGGCCCTCCTGCCGCAGGTACAACAGCACCCCCCCCTCGCCCCCGATCCGCTCGAGGGCCGCCATCAGTTGCGGCCCGCAGTCGCACCGCTGCGAGTGGAACACGTCCCCGGTCAGGCACTCCGAGTGCACCCGCACCAGCACCGGCTCCTGCGGCGTCACCTCCCCACGCACCAGGGCCAGGTGCGCCCCCCCGGACAGCGTGTCCTCATACACCACCCCCTCGAACTCCCCCGCGGGCAGGACCACCGGAGCCCGCCCCACCACCCGGACCAGCAACTCCTTGCGCATCCGGAAGGCGATCAGGTCCGCGACCGTGATCACCAGGTACCCGTGCGTCCGCCCCAGCGCCAGGAGGTCCGGCAACCGCGCCATGCTCCCGTCGTCCTTCATCACCTGGCACAACACCGCCGCCGGCTTCAGACCCGCGAGCCGCGCCAGGTCCACCCCCGCCTCGGTCTGCCCCGCCCGCTTCAGGACCCCGCCCGGCTGGGCCCGCAGGGGGAAGACGTGCCCCGGGACCAAGAGGTCCTCCGGCCGGGTGTCGTCCGCGATCAGGACCTCCACGGTCCGCGCCCGGTCGTAGGCCGAAATCCCGGTCGTCGTCCCCTCCCGCGCGTCCACCGACACCGTGAACGCGGTCCCGTACCGCGAGGTGTTGCGCGCGGCCATCATCGGGAGCCCCAGCCGGTCAATCATCTCGGGGTGCATGGCCACGCTCACGAGCCCGCTCGCCACCTTCGTCATCTCGTTGATCGCCGCGGGCGAGGCCATCTCCGCCGCGATGCACAGGTCCCCCTCGTTCTCGCGGTCCTCGTCGTCCACGATGACGACCATCCGCCCCAGCCGGAAGGCCTCGATCGCGTCCTCGACCCGGGCGAGCCCCCGGACAGGCCCCTTGCGCGCCGTCATGCCGCTCCCCACAAGGCCGCGCACCCGACCACGATGCAGTACGGCCCGAACCAGTATAGCCGTCCCGCGGCCAGCACGCGCATGAGGATGCTCAGGGCCACGACGCCCACCGCCGCGGCCACGAGCGCCCCGACCCCGGCCTGCCACGGGTCCACGAGCCCCGCCTCGGGCCAGCCGTGCCGCGCCTCCAGCACGAATCCCCCGATCACCGCGGGCAGGAACAGCAGGAACGAGAAGCGCGCCGCGTCCTGGCCGCCCATCCCGAGGTGCGAGGCCGCCACGATGGTGCTGCCGGACCGCGACACCCCCCGCAGGATCGCGACCCCCTGGGCCACGCCCACCAGCAGGGCCTTCCACGCCGAAAACCCCGCGAGCGACGTCCCCGGCCGGGACGGAAACCGGAGGGTCGAGAGGAGCACGAACCCGTTGAAGATCATCAGCGCCCCCGTGACGGGAGGGTGCGACGACCACGCCTCCATCCGGGACCCGAGGAGCACCCCGATGGCGCCGGTCGGCAGCGTCGCCAGCACCACGAGCCCCGCGAGCCTCGCCGCCTCCGACTGGCCGGGCGCCGCCGGCCTCCCCCGCAGGCGGGCCGCAGCCCACCCCACGGTCCCGCCCACCACGTCCCCCACGACCCCCCGGAAGAACCACAGCACCGCGACCAGGGTCCCCAGGTGCAGGCACAGATCGAAGAGGGTCTGGGGCTCGCGCACCCCGAAGTGGTGCTCGAGCAGGGACAGGTGCCCGGAGGACGACACGGGCAGGAATTCGGTCAGCCCCTGCACCACGCCGAGCCCGATGACCTCCATCCAGGTCATGGCGTCCCCCGCGCGGACGGCGACGGCCTGGCCGCCAGGACCCCCACGCGCTCGCGGACCTCGGCCATGGTGGCGCGCGCGACCTCCCGGGCCCGCGCCGCCCCCTCTGCAAGCACCCCGTCCACGTGGTCCGCGGACAGGGCCGCGTACCGCTCGCGGATCGGGGCCAGGGCGTCGGCCATCGTCCGTGCGAGCAGGCGCTTGCACTCCACGCACCCGATCCCGGCGGCCCGGCATTCCCGGTCCACGCGCGCGACCTCCTCCGCGGGCGTGAACCCCTGGTGCAGCGTAAAGATGTTGCAGACCTCGGGGTGGCCGGGGTCCGACCGGCGCAGGCGGGCCGGGTCCGTGAAGGCCGGCCTCAACAGGTCCGCGATGCGCTCGGGCGGCGCCAGCAGCGGGATGTGGTTGTTCAACGACTTCGACATCTTCGCCTGGCCGTCCAGCCCCCGGATGCGCGCGGTCTTCGCCAGGACCTCCTGGGGTTCCGGGAACGTCGTTCCGAAGCGGGCGTTGAACCGCCGCGCGATCTCGCGGGTCAACTCGATGTGCTGGACCTGGTCCTCCCCGACCGGGACGGCCTCGGCCTTGTAGAGCAGGATGTCCGCGGCCTGGAGCACGGGGTACGTGAAGAGCCCGGCGTTGACGTTGTTCTGGTGTTGGGCCGACTTGTCCTTGAACTGGGTCATCCGGGACAGGTCCCCCATCGGCGTGAGGCACTGGAGCACCCAGGCGAGTTCCGCGTGCTCGGGCACGTGAGACTGGACGAACAGGGCGCTCCGGTCCGGGTCGATCCCGCACGCCAGGAGCACGGCCGCCAGGTCCCGCGTGCGCTCGCGAAGCAAGGGCGGGTCGTAGGGGACGGTCATCGCGTGCAGGTCCACCACGCAGTAGAACGCCTCGTACCGCTCCTGCAACGCAACCCAGTTCCGGATGGCGCCGAGCCAGTTCCCGACGTGCATCTCCCCGCTCGGCTGGATCCCGGACAGAAGCCTCGCCATCGCGCCTCCTCGCGCGCCCTCGCTCGTCCGCAAGGGCGTGCGATGATACCACGGTTCCCGCGGCGTCGCCTGCGCCTTGACCAATCGCGCGCATCCCGGTAGATTGCGACCGCT
>DYKK01000304.1 GCA_020722625.1 Anaeromyxobacter dehalogenans | reverse complement strand
TGTCTTCGCTTCGGAATGTGGACAAGCAACGGCCGCGGGCGCAGCGAAGTTGCAGCCGCGCGGAGCGTTCCCCCGCTACTCCTGGAAGAACCTCTCTTGCCCCTTCAAACTCGTTTCGGAAGTCCGTCCAGAAGCCTGCCTCCGGTCCACCCGACGAGCCGTGACCGTGGGGTGGTTTCCGGCAGGAGGGAACGGGGAAGCGGGGGCGCGGCGGGGGCCGGGGAGCGATTCCTCGATGGCCGACGTTCCGGGTTCTATGGAATTCCCGCTAGCCCCGTCCCGCCCGGGCCAGGACGCGCTTCATCCGTGCGACAGCCTTTCGGGTGCCGTGGTCCTTCGGGTCCGACAGGTTTGCCACGAACACGGAGACCGCGTTGAGCCTGCGCCAGCCCTGGAAGAGGTCTTGCGACATCCCGGGGTCCCGGCACGCCTGCCGGAACTCGTCCGCGAGCCGGGTCGCTCCCTCGCGGTCTCGGTCGGATCGGGCGTTCACGACGACCATCCCCGCGGCCTTGTAGCGCCGGGTGTTGCCCCCGCGCACCTCGCCGGTCTTGCCCCGCCTGGGCACAGGGACCATGCGCGCGGCCATGACCAACTGGGAACGACAGGACTCCAGGAAGCGCTCGATCAGGGCCGTCTTGCCCGCGCCCTTCGGCCCGTCCACCCAGACGTAGGCGCGTTCGATCATGTGGCCCTCCCGGCCGATGATTCTCGACAGTACACAACACGCCGGGCCGGGGACATAATTGGCGACGGCTGGACGGGGGGTGGCGCATGCGCGTGGTTGCGGTGGTCGGGTTGGGCCTGGCGTGGATCGCGGCGGGGTGTGAGGAGGGGACGCCGCCGGGGGCGGCAGGGCAGCCCCAGGCGGGGGCGGTCGCCTCGGCGGTGACGTCCCGGGGGTCGTGCCCGTCGTGGTACTCGGACGAGGTCTTCCGGTTCGGCCTCGAGGTCGCGTGCGGCTTCGTCCCCAAGGTGGAGTTCGAGAACCCCGGGACGCCGCCGGAGGTCATCAAGCGGCGCGTGGTGTTTCAGGGCCCGACGCACGGCCAGGTCATCGTGGACGTCTGGGAGAACGCGCGGGGGCTCGGGCTCGACGAGTGGCTCGCGGTTTACGGCGACTTCGCGCGCTACCCGGGCGCCAGGGAGAAGTGCCGCTGCAAGGTCGGGCGCAAGGCCCTCGACGGCGTGCGCGAGACTCATCCGGGGGACAAGGCCCCTCCCAAGGACTACCTCCTGGTCGCGGGCGGGGCGCTGGTCGTGAGGGTCCTGTACGTCAACACGGACGGCGGCGCGTCGGCCGCGGCCTACCAGCGGATGATCGAGACGTTCGAGTTGTGATGGGGGGCGCCATGAGTCTGCACATGAAGCGCATCGCGGTCCCGGTCCTGGCGGCGTGCGCGGCATGGCTGGTTCCGCAGGAGGCCGCGGCGGTTTACTCGTGCGGCGGCCAGAACGACGACTGCCAGTGCAACAAGGACAACCCGTTCCCGTGCTGCTCGGACTCGGCGCACGGGACCAACCACGGCAACTGCACCTGGTGGGCGTGGGAGGCCGCGTGCTGCAACTGGGGGGCGCCGGCGCTTCCCACGTACGGCAACGCCTGGCACTGGAAGACCGAGGCCATCGCGGCCGGGTGGCCCATGAGCGACCAGCCGGTCGTGGGGAGCGTGTTCGTGCGCACGGTCGGCGGTGGCTGGTGCGCGAACGACAACCACGACTGCGGGCACGTGGGCTGGGTCACGTCCGTGGACGGCAACGGCGGGTTCTGCTCGACCGAGCAGGCGTGTTACGGCTGGTACGGCGTCAAGACGTACTGTCACCCGCCGGGCTACGCGGACGGGGGGTTCATCTGCAAGAAGGGCACGACGTGCGGGCCGCCGCAGCCCTCGTGCACGACCGAGGTCGGGTCCAGCGGCGAGACGGTCATTGACGACACCAACCCGTGCTTCCAGCGCCACGGGACCGCGTCGTACTGGTGGGAGGCGTCGCTCGGCTACGGCGGGCACATGTGGTGGACGTACGCGACCGACGACGCGGTGGATGACTACGGCGTCTGGACCCTCCAGGTGAAGACCGCGGGCAACTACGAGGTCTTCGCGTACATCCCCGAGAACAACGCCACGTCCCAGAAGGCCAGGTACCAGATCCGCCACAACGGCCAGGACTCGTACGCGACCGTGAACCAGAACGACATCTTCGCGCAGTTCACGAGCCTGGGCACCTACGATTTCTCGGCCGGCGGCGACCAGTACGTGAGGCTGAACGACTCGACGGGCGAGGATTACAACACGTACAAGCGCAAGCTCGGGTTCGACGCCGTGAAGCTCGTGCCCAAGGCGTCGTGCACCCCGAACGCGTCCAAGTCGTGCTCGGGCGGAGACCTGTACTGGTACGACTCGTGCGGGAACCAGGGCAACAAGGCCGAGGAGTGCGACGACGGCAACCCGTGCACGGACGACGGGTGCTCCGGCAGCGCGTGCACCCACTCGAACAACGGGGCGTCGTGCAGCGACGGCAACCCGTGCACGGTGGGCGACCATTGTTCCGGCGGCTCGTGCTCGGGCACGCAGATGGACTGTTCGTGGGCGTCCGACGCCTGCAACGATGCGGCGTGCGAGTCCGGCACGTGCGTGAAGCACCCCAAGGCGGGCAACTGCGACGACGGCGACCCCTGCACCCACGACGACGTGTGCGCCGGGGGGGTCTGCCAGGGGACCGCTCTCGACTGCTCGGCCCTGGCCGACGCGTGCAACGACGCAGGGTGCTCGGGGGGGGTCTGCACGACCTTCCCGCACGACGGGCCGTGCGACGACGCGAACGCCTGTACGGCCGGCGATGCCTGCGTACAGGGTGTCTGCAAGGGCGCACCGGTGGATTGCGACGACCTCGACCCGTGCACCACCGACTCCTGCGACCCGCAGCACGGCTGCCTGCACTCGGCGGTGCCGGAGTGCTGCAACGATGACGGCGACTGCGACGACGGCGAGGCGTGCACCGTGGACGTATGCCTCGCCACGACCTGCGTCAGCACGCCGTCCAGCCCGCACGCGGCCAAGACGTGCAAGGACGGGGACGTGTTCTGGCTCGACAGTTGCGGCGCGCTCGGCGACCTCGCCCAGGAGTGCGGGGAGTGCGGCTGCACCGCGGGCGAGTGTGGCGAGGCGGACTGCACCGGCCGCGAGTGCGGCCCGGACGGGTGCGGAGGCTCGTGCGGCGAGTGCCAGGCAGGCTGGACTTGCGAGCCCGGGCGCGAGGAGGGCACGACGGAGTGCGTCCCGTGCGCGGACTGCGGGGCGCCGGAGTCCGCCGGCGACCAGGCGGCCCGGGATTCGGCGAGCGTCGAGGACCACGCGGGGGTGGAGCCGGACGAGGGAATCGCGGCCGACCTCTCTCCGGAGCCCGCGCCGGACGTCACGTCCGACCTGGGTCAGCCCGGCCTGGACACGGAGGCGCCCGACACCGGAAGTCCCTTCGACGTCCCTGCGTTCGATCTCGCCGACCAGGCCGTTCAGGCCGACGCCCACGCCTACCCGCCCGAGGTTTCCGGCGAGGGTTCGGTCACCGGCCCGGCCTCGTCGGGCGGGTGCGGCGCCGGGCCGGCGCCCCCGTCGGGAGCCTCGATGCTCCTCCTGCTCCTTTCCACGGCGTGGGCGTACCTGCGAGTTCGAAGGAGGTAGGTCGAGGACTGCCGCCGCCTGACCCGCCAGTCAGCCCCGTCCCGTCCGGTGGTGGATGAATTTCCGAGAAGTCCGGCATCCGGAGTCCGGGCTCCGGCGTCCGGGGTCCGGGGGCGCGTTGCACGTGGCGTCGCCGGCATGGCTTCGCCCATCGCGACCAACGTGACACTGTCACTGTCACTGAACCTGCCCTCTGGACCTGTTCCTGAACTTGTCCAGGTGCCGGGGGCTCCAGGTTCGCGTCGAGTTTTTTCGTCCTCGCGGCCGCCCGGAGACCGCCCCGAATCGTTGTGGTCCGTCGTTCTTCCGTGATCGGGATGGCGGATGATGGTCGCTGCCGACGGCGTGATCCCCCTCCAGGCGCGGGTCTGGCTGAACCTTGGCCGTGCTGCCGCCTCGAATCTCTGGAATTCGTTGTCGGCCTTTGGAATTTGACGTTCCGCTTGACTTTTCTTCGGGCGGTCCGGCAGGATCGGTTGAA
>DYKK01000303.1 GCA_020722625.1 Anaeromyxobacter dehalogenans | reverse complement strand
CGGTCACTCCTTCTCGAACCCGGCCGCGTCGAACTTCAGCGTCCGCGCGTTCTCGCTGACGGTCCGCACCACGTCGTCGGGCACGCCCTTGGGGATGCGGACCTGCACCTCCAGGCGGACCTCGCATTCGGCCCCGGGCAGGGTCGAGAGGTGCTGGAGCACCTCCTCGGCCACGCGCCCGGCGTCGCGGCCGAGCCGCAAGGCGTCCAGCCGGACGGACCCCACGAACAGGGTCGGGGCCTCCTCGACCGGGGGCGGCACAGGCACCGGCGTGGCCCTGGTCCCGGTCGTCCCGGTCTCGACCGGGCCGGCACGGACGCCCTCCCGGGCCTGCTCGGCCCTCTGGGCGGCGGCGTCGGCGGCCTCTTCGGCCTCCAGCTGCGCCTGTGCCACGAGCGGCTTGACCAGCAGGCTGGTGTTCTCGATGACCGCCGGGCCGCGCAGCTTCAGGCCCACGTATCGTCTGGCGGCCTCGTCGTACCCGGCCGCGATGGCGAAGGTGTCGTCGGGGAGTAGCTGGCTCATCCCGTCCCGGATGGCCTCGACCAGCACCTCCCGGTTGACCACCCGCGGGAGGTACAGGTAGCGAGCGAACCACTCGGCCAGTTGCCCGACCTGCACGTGGTCCTTGTCCCTCCAGAGCCAGCGGTCCAGGGCGAGCCGCAGGCTGGTGCCGCCGAGGGCCACGACCAGCGCGCCGTCGTTCTTCACCTTGGTGGCGGTGCGCTTCGCCAGCGGGTCGGCCCCCTGCACGCGGACCTCGTCCCAGGCGATCAGGTCCTCGGGCCTGGCGTCCGCGCCCGGCGCGGGCTCCTGGTAGGACGGCACCAGGGCCAGGGTCCACGTCTCCTTGATGCGGGCGGCCACGGTCTCGCCGGCGTCCTTGACCTTCGACTCGGCCTGCTTGCGCTGGAAGGCGTCGAGGTTCAGGGCCTCCTGCTCCTCGATGACGGACTTCCAGGCCAGGAACTGGGCCACGGCCTGGAGCAGGTCCTCCAGGCGCGCGGCATCGGGGGCGAGGAAGACCAGGGCGTTGCGGTGGATGCGGGGGCTGTTTCCCCGCTGCTCCAGCACGACCCTGGCGAACTTCATCCCGGGCGTGTCGGTCTGGCCCTTCCGGTGCGCGTGGGTCGGGCCGAGGATGACCAGCCGGGCCTCGGGCTCGTCGTGGACCTCGGAGGTGTCCTCCGGGCAGGGATGCACGCCCGCGAAGTCCCCCCGGGCGGCCTTGTTCTTGTGCTCCTCCCGGATGCGCTTCACGACCTCGGCATACAGGGTCTCCGGCTCCTGCAACAGGCCGTTGGCCCGGTCGTCCGCCAGCCGGTTCAGGTTGGCCTTGGTGCTGACCCAGTAGCGGTTCGAGTCCTGATGGACGTGTTTGGCCTTGTCGGAGATGCGCCGCAGGGCGTCCCCGAACGTGGCCGGGGCCTCGCCGGGCTGCGTGCAGCCCAGCTTCACCCGCCGGTCGTCAATCCCGGGGTTCTTCCCCTTGGCCCCCGGCGCGGTGCCCATGTACAGGGTGCGGGCGACACGCCTGCACGCGGAGTACCGGCCGAAGTTGGCGTTCCCCCGGTCGAGGTCCAGGGGCAGGCTGTTCGGGCCGTCCACGTCCTCGCTGATGATGGGCTCCCACACGTCGTCCAGATAGCGGGTCAACTCGGACTTCACGCCCGGGTCGTCCATCGGGATCGAGGCGGGCAGGATGAGCAGGCCCGCGTCGTTGGTCTCGTACAGCCGGTGGATGACCTTGGCCAGCAGGCGCAGCACGCCACGGGTGCGCTGGAACTTGTCCAGGGTACTCCACTCCCCGTACAACTGGTCGAACAGGTCCGGGTGGATGGGGTAGGCGGCCTCCAGGCGCTTCCGGTACGCGCCCTCCGAGCACCCCGACGGGAAGTCCGCCTTGTTCTGCCCGTACAGGCGCACGAAGCCGTCAATGACCGCGTCGCGGGACGCAAAGGCGTCCTTGTCCGTGATCGGCTCGAACAGCCGCCGCCGGATGATCTCGAAGCCCTCGTCGGCGCTGGCAGGTCGCCACGGGGTTCCCAGGCGCTCGAACACGTTCCGTAGCGTCTGGAGGGCAAACTCCCCGTTCTGGCCGCCGACCTCGATCTTCGAGGACGGCACGGACGCCACCACCAGGGTCCGGTCGGTCGCCCGGGCCGCCTCGGTCAGGGCCTGCGCGAAGGTCGCCTGGGCCTCGAAGTCCCCGGAGGGCAGGTCGCGGCGGTCCACGGTGTTGCGGGCGTAGGCCACCCACTCATCGATCAGCACGAGGCAGGGCGAGTGCGCGCTGAACAACCCGGCCAGTACCTGCGCCCCGGGGCTCGTCCCCCTGGCGTCGGAGTCGGCCACGAGCCGGAAGCCCTCCTTGCCGCCCAGCTGCCAGGCCAACTCCCCCCACAGGGTCCGCACCTCGGTCCCGTCGGGCTTGCGCGAGACCTCGGCCACGGACAGGTGCGTGCCCACGAGCACGGCCCGGTGCGCCGTGGGGGCCTTGCCGACCCCGGTGGCCCGCAGGATGGGCTCCAGGCCCGGCAGCAGCGTGGTCGCGGTGCCCCCGAACAGGTGGTACAGGGCCAGCATCGAGTGGGTCTTGCCGCCGCCGAAGTTGGTCTGCAACTCGACCACCGGGTCGCCGCCCTTGCCCGCCAGCCGGAGCAGCGCGCCCCCGAGGAGTTCCCGCAGGCCGTCGGTGATGAACGTCCGCCGGAAGAACTCCACCGGGTCGGTGTACTCGGGACCGCCCACGCCGTGGTGGACGTTGTGCAGGTCGGCCGCGAACTCGGCCTGCTGGTAGCGGCCGGTCCGCACGTCCTCGTGGGGCTGAATGATCTCGCGCCACGGCTTCAGGCCCGCCCTGGGCGCGCCCTCGATCAAGACCGCCGCCCGGGTCTTCGCCCTCGCCTGCTCGCTGAACACGACCCGCTGCAACTCGAACTTGACGGCCTCGACCTCGGCGGCCGGACCGGCTGCGGAGACGGCCTGCAACAAGCGCTGCATGGAGTCCAGCGCGCGCAAGGTGTCGTCGGACGAGAACGGGTGCTCGTGCGCCCACTTGTGGCGGAACTCCAGCAACTCGCTGACCAGGGAGCGCTCGAAGTGGCCCAGGGTGGAGGAAAACACCTCACTCCACGTGTCGACCATGGTCTTCAGCAGGGCCGACGTGTCCCACCGGATGCCGCCGTCCTTCTCGCGGTCGATGCGTGCCCGGGTCCGGCCCTCGATCATCGTCGCCCAGTTGGCCCCCAGGCCCTTCGTGAACTCCCGCTCGGCGTAGGGCACGAGCCCCTGCCGCAGCCACTCGAACCCCTTCTGCACCCGCTCGCGGTTGGTCAGCGCCATCTACGCCTCCTTCGATCCCGTTCGTGCAACAGGCCGTTGCACCATTGCCCCTACAGCAAGTCCCCCTGCTTCGGCGCGGTCGTCCTCGTGCCGGCCGCCAGCTTTTCCAGCTCCGGCCACGCGACGACCAGCCCGTTGTAGGACCGGCCCTCCTCGGCCCAGCCCTTGCGCTCGCAGGTCGTGTAGAGCCGGTAGGCGAGGTCTCGGGCCGGGGCCGCCCGGGTCCGCAGGTGGGCCAGCAGGTCGGCCGCCGCCTGCTCGCCCTGGGTCTCCAGGCGCTTGATCAGGTGCTGCGCGCACTCCCACACGGTCAGGCGCCTGTCGGTCTCCGGGTTCCAGTCGTCGGGGAGTTCGTCCCGGCGCAGGAGCCGGACCTTGCCCGCCGCCGATGCGAGGATGCCCGCCTCGGCCACGCCCGCGACCGACACGTTGCGGGCCTTGGCGAGCGTCTCGGCCTCCCCGAACGGCCCGGTCTCGTACGCCCTCGTCTCGAACCACGTGACCGCGAACCGGGTGTCCGGGTCGAACTCCCCCTCCTGCTCGGTCAGGTACTCGTCCAGGGCCTGGTTGATGAGTTGCAGGGCCGTGCGGACGGTCATGGGGGTGCCGTCGGCCTCCAGCACCTTGGCGTGCCGGGAGAAGATGGCCATGCCCGGCCCGATGCTGGCCTGGGCCATGTCCACGGGGGCGATCCCAGGGAGCGCCGGCGTCCCGCCGGCTCCTCTCCTCCCCATCATCCTATCCAGCGCCCCGGGCAATTCCTGACGCAACAGCCGCCGGAAGTCGGCCCGGGTGATGGTCGGGGCGTCGTCGGGGCGCTTGCGGCAGACGAGGACGATGGA
>DYKK01000302.1 GCA_020722625.1 Anaeromyxobacter dehalogenans | reverse complement strand
GCGCGAGTCGGCCGAGGCCCCCGGCGTGCCCCGGAGGGCGCGGCGCCGCCCCCTGGACCGCGTCGTGTCCGCCGCCCTCGAACGCAATCCCCTGGGCCGCGCGGTCCTGTTCCGGAAGGCGAGGGCCGCCCTGCTCGCCCAGACCCGCGGGAGGTACCCGGCGCCGGAGGCCGCGCTGGCGGTGGTGCGGGCCGGCGTCGAGCGGGGACCGGAGGCCGGCTTCCGGGCCGAGGCCGAGCGCTTCGGCCCGCTGGCGGTGTCGCCCGAGGCCAAGGCCCTGATGTCCCTGTTCTTTGCCACGACCGATCTGAAGAAGGACCCCGGCGTGGAGGACCCGGGCGTGACCGCGAGGCCGGTGAAGCGCCTGGGCCTGCTCGGGGGCGGCCTGATGGGGGCCGGGATCGCGGCGGTCACGCTGGATCGCCTGGAGATCCCCGTGCGCGTGCGGGAGGCCGACCTGGAGGGCGCGGCCCGGTGCGTGGCGGCCGTGGACAAGACCCTGGGCGGCTGGGTCCGCAGGGGCCGCATGACCCCGATGCGCGCGGGCCGCCTGCGACACCTGATGACCGTGACCACGGGGACGGACGGATTCGCGGGCGTGGACCTGGTGATCGAGGCCGTGTTCGAGGACCTGGACCTGAAGCGTCGCCTCCTGCGCGAGGTCGAGGCCGCGACCGGCCCGGACACGGTCTTCGCCTCGAACACGTCGTCGCTCCCCATCTCGCGGATCGCCGAGGCCTCGTCGCGCCCCGAGACCGTGATCGGGATGCACTACTTCTCGCCCGTCGAGAAGATGCCCCTGCTCGAGGTCGTGGTCACAGAGCGCACGGCCCCCTGGGTCACCGCGACGTGCGTTGCCTTCGGCAAGGCCCAGGGCAAGACCGTGATCGTGGTGCGAGACGGCCCCGGGTTCTACACGACCCGCATTCTGGCGCCGTACCTGAACGAGGCCGCGCACCTGCTCGCGGAGGGCGTCTCGATTGAACGGATTGACGAGGCGGCGCGGGACCGCGGCTTCCCGGTGGGGCCGGTCACCCTGCTCGACGAGGTCGGGATTGACGTGGGCGCCAAGGTGGCCGGGGTCTTGAGCGCGGCCTTCGGTGACCGGATGGCGCCCCCGGGGGCCTTCGAGGTCCTGGTCCGCGACGGCCGGAAGGGGCGCAAGAACGGCCGGGGCTTCTACCAGTACGTGAAGGGCGTCAAGCGCGGCGTGGACCCGTCGGTCTATCGGGCGCTGGGCGTGCGACCGGACGCGCGCCGCGCGACGGACCCGGCCGAGGCCGGGGACCGGCTGCTGTTCGCGATGGTGAACGAGGCGGCGAGGTGCCTGGGCGACGGGGTCCTGCGAACCCCGCGCGACGGGGACGTGGGCGCCGTCCTTGGACTCGGATTCCCGCCGTGTCTTGGGGGACCCTTTCGTTTCGTGGACCGGATGGGCGCCGGCGAGGTGGTCCGGCGTCTCGATGGCCTGGCATCCCGCCACGGCCCGCGGTTTGATCCGGCCCCGGTCCTGGTGGAAGCGGCCCGCACGGGACGGCGTTTTCACGGATGACGCGGGGCGCCCGCGGTCACAGCCGCAGGAACAGCGTGTAGAGGTCGTCGCCGGGGCGGTAGAAGTCCCTCACGCGCGAGACGACCTCGTAGCCCAGGGCGTCGTAGAAGCGCATGGTCCCGTCGTAAGAATCCTGGGAGGAGGTCTCGAGCCGCACCAGGCGCGCTCCGCGGCCGCGCAGGTCCGCGAGCATGGCGTCGTGGAGGCGCCGCCCCAGCACCCGGCCCCTCGCGTCCGGGTCCACTGCGATCCAGTAGAGGTCGAAGGTCCCGTCCGTCAGAGGGGTGGGCCCGTAGCAGACGTATCCCAGGAGGGTTCCGTCCTCCAGTGCGACCAGGACCTCGTACCCGCTGCCCCGCGGGTCGCGGATCGCCAGGTCAATCAGTTTCAGCGCGACTCCGACCTCCTCGGGAGTGAAGTTTTCGATGCGGTGAAGCAGCCGGTCCAGGGGTTCGCGGTCGTCCGGGCGGACAGGTCGGATGGTCATGGCGCCACCTCACGCGACTCGTCCACGCGCTCCCAGTACTGGGTGCGCCCGAGCAGCGAGAACCCGATGTACCCGCGGACCTTCAGTCGCCGGCCCCCGTCAATCCCCTCGATGTAGCACCGGTATTCCTTGCCGTTCTCGGGGTCCAGGATGCGCCCGCCGGACCACTCGTCGCCGTCGCGGGTGAGGCCCCGGAGGATGACCATCCCGATGACGCGCTGGTCCTTGCGGGAGTCCGTGCACTTGTCGCACGTCGGGTCCGGGTCCTCGCCGGGCTGGCGGAAGAGTTTCTCGATGCGACCCTGGAGTTGTCCGCCTTCCTCCCAGATCCGGACGACGGCCTTGGGCCGGTGCGTGTCGTCGTCCACCGTGACCCAGCGTCCGACCGGGGACGTGTCGTCCGCCAGGGCGGTCGCGGCGGCGACAAGGCCGGCCAACGAGGTCACGAGCCAGGCCACCTGCAACGGGGCGTTTCGGCGCATGGGGTTCCCCCGGCGGCAAGACGGGGGTATCGTAGCAGAAGCCGGCGCGCGACTCGAAACCGGCGGCTGGACGATGTGCGGGCGCTACACCCTGGCGGATTGCGAGGACTTCGACCCCGCGGACCTCGGGCTGACCGGGGTTCCGTCGGACCTGACCCCGCGCTACAACATCGCGCCCACACAGCCCGCGCCCGTGGTCCCCAACCGTCTTCCGCGCGAGGTCGCGTTCTTCCGATGGGGCCTGATCCCGTCCTGGGCGAGGGACCCCAACATCGCGTCACGCCTCATCAACGCGCGCGCCGAGACCCTGTCCGAGAGGCCCGCGTTCCGCGACGCCCTTCGGCGGCGGCGCTGTCTGGTCCTCGCGGACGGGTTCTACGAGTGGCGGAAGGTTGGCCGGTCGCGGGTCCCCTTCCGCTTCCGGCAGCGGGACCGCCGGGTCTTCGCGTTCGCCGGCCTGTGGGAGTCGTGGAGGTCCCCGGACGGGAGCGACGTCCGCACGTTCGCGATCGTGACGACCATCGCGAACGCGGTGGTCGCGCCCGTCCACGACCGGATGCCGGTCCTCCTGCCGCGCGAGGCATATGACCCCTGGCTGGACCCGGCCCTCGCGGACCCGGCCGACCTCGTACGGTGGCTGCGGCCCTGTCCCGACGCCCTCCTCGAGGCCTACGAGGTCTCTCCGCTCGTGAACACCGCGACCCGCGACGACCCCACCTGCATCGCCCCGGTCCAAAGCCTGCTGCCGTGAGCGAGGATCGTGGGGCCGCGCCCCACGGGGCCGGTTTTCAGGGTCGCGACCAGGTCTCTTCGTGGTTCCCCTGGAGACGCGAGCCCCGCTCGCGCCGCGTCGCGACCGATCGCCAAGGCAACCGCGGACTCCCCGGCGAGGCAGGGACAGGGCCAGGTTCAGCAGACAGGTTTCGTGGACAGGTTCCGTGGCAGTGGCAGTGACAGTGTCAGTGTCAGGGCCAATCCTGGGAGCGCGGCCATCCTGGCCGCATTTGCTTCGGAGCGCGGCCATCCTGGCCGCATTTGCTTGAATGGGGCCGCGGTCCGGAGACCGCGGAAAGGGTGCTATGGCAGAGCTAACCCCCGAAGAAATCGAAGCTTCAATGGGGCCGCGGTCCGGAGACCGCGGAAAGCCTTACCTTGCCTTGCCGCGCCCCGCCAGGCCTCGCCGCTTCAATGGGGCCGCGGTCCGGAGACCGCGGAAAGGCCGACGATCACTCTGGCACAGGCCGGTACGACTGCGCTTCAATGGGGCCGCGGTCCGGAGACCGCGGAAAGATACTAGACAGGTCGCACTACGTTGCACTCGCTTCACCTATGCTTCAATGGGGCCGCGGTCCGGAGACCGCGGAAAGCCGAAGAATCGTCGCTTCGAGGCAAGCGCCCCGAAGGTCTGCGCCATGCTTCAATGGGGCCACGGTCCGGAGACCGCGGAAAGCTGCATAGGGCCTACCTCCGGAATGCTTGGCTGGACGCTTCAATGGGGCCACGGTCCGGAGACCGCGGAAAGTGCGGCCATTGCTCCGAGACCGCGGTTGCGCGTAAGCGCTTCAATGGGGCCACGGTCCGGAGACCGCGGAAAGAGGCGGTAGGGTGGGGATAAAAGGCAGGTATCTGCCGCTTCAATGGGGCCACGGTCCGGAGACCGCGGAAAGTGCGGCCATTGCTCCGAG